>NZ_FNNG01000007.1:76998-162671 GCF_900106765.1 Tepidimicrobium xylanilyticum | reverse complement strand
TCCAAAACGAGTGCTTACAGTCTTTTTCGTAGTACCATTTCTACGATTATCTGTATTTTTGTTCTTTTTATCTCCTTTTACATATCCTAATTCTACCTCTAATTCTGCCTCTAACATCTCTTGTAGTGCATCTTTAAACATTTCTTTAAGATATGTGTGGAGATCATTTACTGTTTTTAAATCTCCATCTACTATCATATTTCTTAAAACTTCCTTTGGTAAAGTTGCCATAAAAAATTCTCCTTTCTAGTTTTGGTCTTATTTAGATTCTTGCCAGAAAAGAGAATTTTATTTCCTAAAAGCACAAATTATTTTACACTACCCAATGAATTTGGAAAGTACTAATTTGATTTTTTAAAATCTATTACAATCAAGAGATGAATTTTGATCATCTCTTTTTTAATTTTATGCTATTTTTAGTTTTCATGCCCGAGTATTAAAGTTTCTTATAACAACTTAATTACTTATTATATTTTTTGATTTTACTTATTTTTATCTGATTATTATACTATATTCGGTAATGAATGTATGACTAATTTTTATCAAATTTTTTTAGGATGCAAAAAGATATAAGTAGTCATTGTTTATACATTATAAAGGAGTAAGGTGCAATGCATGATGTAAAAATTAAAAATCTTTCTTTTTACTATAAAAATTCAGATAGACTGGTTTTAAAAGATATCACTATTGATATAAAATCTGGGGAATTTGTTTGTTTGCTTGGACAGTCAGGTTGTGGAAAGAGTACTTTTTTGCGTCTTTTGGCAGGATTAGAGGCTCCAACTGCAGGGGAAATTCTTTTAGATAATAAACCTATATGTGGAGCAAATCTGAATAGAGGTTTAGTGTTTCAAGACTATGGATTGTTTCCTTGGATGACAGCAGGGGAAAATATTATGTTAGCATTAAGACAAAGATATCCCAATGAAAGTAAAAGGAAATTGAAACAGTTGGCTCTTGATACTTTAAACTTAGTGGGACTGGATGAATCAATATATTATAAGTTACCTAAAGAGTTATCCGGGGGCATGCAACAACGATGTGCAATTGCCCAGGTTTTAAGCATTAATCCTCCCATTCTCTTAATGGATGAGCCATTTGGAGCATTGGATGCAATAACACGTGCTCGATTACAAGATTTACTATTTGATTTATGGTCACAAGAAGATGAAAAGAAGACAGTATTTTTTGTTACTCACGATGTAGATGAGGCATTGTTGTTAGCTAGTCGAATAATTGTTTTTGGACAATCTCCTAGTACAATAATCTATGATTATACATTTTCATCTGAAAAGCGTCGAAAACGAGAAGACCTGTTTGAAAAGCCTGAAATTCTTAAACTTAGGAATGATTTAATATCACAGATACACAAAGATGTAGTAGCTCGCATAGATTAGTAAAATTAATTAATCTAAGAATAATGCAAGAATATCAAAATAATTCTGCATTAAAATAAAAAGCCCTATTTTCGATAGGACAAACTTAAATAAAAATATTTACTTGGAAGGAGAATGAAGATGAAAAAGGGAATTGTTTTATTGATTTTAGTACTAATTACTACATTTGCATTAGCAGGTTGTACTGGAAATACTGAAAATAATGTATCTACTGATGTTGAAGAACAAACAACAGGTAGCGACGCTACACAAATAGAAGATACTGTTGGAGGTGAACTTGAAACAACCACTGTTAGGTGGAACTATGGAACAAGTGGAAATGTATTAGTTACAATTGCTCAAGAAATGGGTTATTTTGAGGATGAGGGTATCACCCTTGAAATTGTATATGGAACTGAAAATGCTGATGCTATGCAGTTACTATCAAGTGGTAAGGTAGATGTTGTTTCAAATGCAGGTACTAGTAATCCATTACAGCAAATTGCTTCTGGAGTGGACTTGACAGTGTTTGGAGGGCACATGGTTCAAGGGTGCATGCCGGTTGTTGCACGTGCAGGTACTGAATGGAATGGAGTTGAGGATTTAATTGGGAAGAAGTTTGCTTGCAATCCAGCTTATTTTGCGTTTACAGGAGCTGTTATGGAGTTAGGATATGAAGACCCACTTTCAGCAGTTGATTGGGTTACATATGATAGCTACAATGATGCTCTAGCTGCCGTAGTTAAGGGTGAAGTTGATTATGCCCTAATGGGAACAGGTCAAAATTATGCTGTAAATAATATGAAAGATGTAGAAATTGTTACATATCAGGGAGATGTTATGCCAAACTATTCTTGTTGCCGTCTAGTTGCTCAAACAGATTTTGTAAAAAACAACCCTAATACAATTAAAGCTATACTAAGGGCTCTGATCCGTGCTCAGCAATATTATGAAGCTAATAAGGAAGAATGTGTTAAATTACAGGCTAAAAGTATTGGAACTACGGAGGAATATGTATCAGCCTATATGTTAAATGACCACTATATAGTACATGTAGATCCACTTAGAAATTCAATTGTTCGTGCATGGGGTATATTAGACAAGACTGGTTTTTTGAGCGAACAAGCTAAGGAAGTTGATATTAATGATCATATTAACACAGTGCTATATGAAAATGCTTTAAAAGAAGCAAAAGAAAAATATGGTAGCGAAGATCCAGAATTCTACGATAGAATGATGAAATTTTATGAAGAAAACGACCTATAAAAAAGTGTCAGTGTAGGTTTTTGCATGCATGCAAAAACCTACACTAATATTTTAAGAATGTGAAAAATAATATGAATGAATAAAGAAAAGGAGATGATGAGACATTCTTAGAGATATACGTGCTTTTGCAAAAAAATATTGGCTTACTTTCCTTATATTCTTAGGAGTTATAGTTTTTTATGTATATTATACAGAAAGCGAGCGTGCTAATCCCTATTTGTTTCCAAGTGTGGACAAAATGAGAAAGGCATTTGAAGCTAGTAAAGATCTAATGCTGATTAACTTGATATCATCTTTCAAGCTTATGTTTCCTTCTATTACAATATCTTTAATTTTTTCTTTGGTGGTCGGAACAATTCTTGGATTAGTAAAATGGCTTAGAGATGCACTTTATCCTATAATATATGCATTTAGCTGTGTACCATCCATCTTATTATCTCCATTCGTATTGTTATTAGCACCTAATTTTGAAATAGCATCAATATTTCTTATTGTTTATGGTACTGTTTGGACAACCCTTTTTGCTACCATAAATGGTATAATGACTATTGATAAGCGCTATTTAGATAAGGCTACCACACTGGAATTAAATGGTTTAAAATTAATTCTTAAAGTAATATTGCCAGCAGCAAGTCCAACTATTTTGTCAGGATTCGTAAGCTCTCTTCGTAGCACTTTTATGATGTTGGTATATGTTGAGATGTATGGTACAGAGTATGGAATGGGTTTCTTTGTGAAAAAATATTCCACATTTGGACTTTATGACTATACATGGGTTGGTTTTATATTCTTGGTCATAGTTTTAATTATTGTAATGCAGATATTTGAAAAGCTGAAAAACTACTTACTTAAGTGGACAATTGATTAATAAAATTATTTAATAACAAGAAAATAAAAGCTTGCAGAAAAATATATTGAGAAGTTAATTTAAAAAAAGACAATATGACTTCCGTCTTGAGAATATGGTTAATGCTGATATTTACACTTGTTCGTAATTTTAAGAATGAAAAAACAGCATCATATTAAATTATTTTTAATAATAAGTGTGATACCACTTTATGGATTAATGAATATAATAATCTATAATTTTTTAAAGGAGAGGTAATATGGGTTATTATGGTAATGTGAATAACGTGAATATTTATGTCGAGGATTTAAACCCAGAATCTAAAAAGGCAATCTTGTTTTTACATGGTTGGCCAGGCAATCATAATCTGTTCGAATACCAGTTTGATAAGTTGCCACAATTAGGCTATCGGTGTATTGGAATAGATACTAGAGGCTTTGGTAAAATGGAATTGATCAAGAGAGAGTATTACAGATAATCAATGAGACCTATAATGATCGCCCTCAAATGCTTAGGGATTTTGGAGAGATGTTTTTCTTTAAATATACATCACAAGCATTTTCAGATTGGTTTTTCCAGCAAGGCTTGCAAGCAGCAGGATGGGCAACTGCAGCAATTGCAAAGACTTGGATTAACGAAATACTTTTTGCTGATATGGAATCTATTCAAGTACCTACCTTAATTATTCATGCCATTCATGATAAAGTTGTGCCTTTCCAGCTAGGAGAGATACAGCATAAGATGATTCGAAGTTCTATGTTGGTACCTCTTGAATTTTCTGGTCATGGATCTTTTTATGAGATTTCTGGGATGGATTCGAGAAAGCAATGTGAAAAGTGTATAAATATTGCCTATTTTAGGCTACTAGAAATTAGAATTGATTTCTGAAATATAAGAAATAGTCATTGCAATTTTAAATTTCCTTATTTCAGAATAATATGGTTTCATAAGAAATATATTTAAAATTAGTGCATAAAGTGTTAGTGTTGAAAAGTTAGAAAAGCTTATGGACCTAGTTGGTGAATTGGTTATTGCAGAAGCTATGGTATTACAAAATCCAGATTTGGAAGGATTAGAACTTGATAACTTCCAAAAAGCTGCTAGGCAGCTTAGAAAAATAACTAGTGAGCTACAAGATGTGGTAATGTCAGTGAGAATGATACCTTTATCTGCTACTTTCCAGAGGATGAATCGTATCGTTAGAGATATGTGTAGAAAGCTAGAATGTAACCTTAGAGATAATAGGTGAAGAGACAGAGGTTGATAAGAATTTAATAGAACGCATAATTGACCCATTAATGCACTTGCTCAGAAATGCTATAGACCATGGGATAGAAACAGCAGATGAGAGGCAATTAATGGGGAAATAACTTTAGAAGCCAAAAATGATGTGACAGAATATTCAGGCCGTGGTGTGGAGATGGATGTTGCAGTAAAGAATATTGAATTTATTGGAGGTAGTATTTCAATCCAAAGTGAGGAACAGAAAGGTACTCAAGTTACCTTAAAGATATCTTTAACATTAGCAATTATTGATGGCATGAATTTGAAGGTAAGGAAGCAAACTTATACCATTCCAACCATTTCTATACAGGAATCTTTTAGAATTAATAGGGAAGATGTAATTACTGATCCGGATGGAAATGAGATGATTTTAGTAAGGGGGCGGTGCTACCCTGTATTTAGGATTCATGAATTCTTTGAAGTAAAAACAAATATAACTGATTTGGCTGAAGGAATCATGATCGTGATTTCGTAGGATAGAAAACAATTTGTGTCTTTGCTGATAGATTGTTGGGTAAGCAACAGGTAGTAGTAAAATTTTTACCTAAATACATTAGAAGATATAAGAATGTTAAGGGTATTTCGAGATGTACATTATCGAGTGATGGAAGTTTAAGTCTTATCCTTGATATTGGTAATATAATTAATGATAAATGGCTCATTCAAAAGATTTATTGTGATAGATTGACTAATACTGCAAAGAATGTTCAGGCTGGATTACAAAATCTTATAGATACAAGGGCAAAAAACGGAGGATTAGAGTATGAAGAGATTATCAGTATATCTAGAAATACTCGGCTAACAATGATAATTTCTTGAATTATAAGTAAGCCAATTAACCATATGGTTGAGGTAGCAGATAAGTTAGCATTAGGTGATATATATGTTGATATTGAATGTACATATAAAGATGAAATGGGAAAATTGGGTAATTCCTTTAGAGTTTTAGCTAATGCTATAAAAGAACAAACACATCTTGTAAAGAGGATGGCAGAAGGCGATTTTTCTATGTCGGTTGAGATCCGTTCAGAAAAGGATACTTTTGGAATAGCACTAAATAGAATGATTGAAAAGATAAATGATTTGTTGTCAAATATTGTAATAGCTTCAGAATAGGTAGCTGCCGGATCAAAACAAATATCTGATTCCAGTATAGTTCTTTCAGAAGGATCTACTGAACAAGCTACTGCCATAGAACAACTAACAGCTTCAATAGAAGAGATTTCATAACAGACTAAAAATAATGCAAATAATGCTAGCAAAGCTAATGAACTTACAAAGGCCGTAAAAAATAATGCAGATAAGGGAAATAAGCAAATGAAGGAAATGCTCAAGGCTATGGAAGAAATAAATGAATCTTCTAATAATATTTCAAAGATAAGTAAAGTATTGATGATATAGCATTTCAAACAAGTATTCTTGCATTAAATGCAGTGGTAGGAGCTGCTAGGGCAGGGCAATATGGAAAAGGCTTTGCTGTAGTAGTAGAAGAAGTAAGGATATTGGCTGCAAAGTCAACGGATGCTGCAAAAGAAATCACTGAGTTGATTGAAAATTCCACTGGCATGGCAAAGTAAATGAAGGAACCAAGATAGTTAGTGAAACAGCCGATTTGCTTAATGCAATTGTTGGTGAAATTGATAAGGTGTATGAACTCATCAGTTACATAGCAACGACATCCAATGAATAGGCTGCTGGAATTAGCGAGGTAAGTCAAGGGATTGTTCAGGTATCCGGGGTTGTGGATCAGGCTGAATTACTACAGGATTTGGTGAGCACCTTTAAGCTTAATACCACTAACAAAAATAAGGGTGATATTAACAGGTTAAGCCCAGAAGTTCTTGATATGATAGAATCAATGATAAAGAATAATAAAGAAGTTGATAAAGACAATCACACACTAGCTGATGAAAAGCCGAGTATTATATTAAGCGATAATGAGTTTGGAAAATGCTAATCTGACAAAACTGGTGAGGATATAACTACACTGATTAACAAGATTACTACTAGTTATACTTCCTTTATGAGGGAAGCAGACCACTTCTATTTCTTTAGGGATAAGGTGTTTTCCTATCTTTTATCAACTGTAGAATATAAGGATTTAAGAATATGGAGTGCTGGGTGTTCTTCTGGGCAAGAGCCTTATACTTTTGCAATTATAATCGATGATCATTTAAAGAAGGATAAGAAATTGTGGGATACAAGGATACTTGCTATAGATATTTCAACTAAGGCTCTTAATGAGGCTATGAGAGGAATTTATAACAAAGAAGAGATACAGTTACTACCACCACTATGGAGGCTATCTGTTCATTGGACATACTGAATCTATACTACGTAATGAGGCAGGATTTAAGTACGTTATGCCGTCAGTCTATAGAAAGGTATGAAATTGTTGCAGAATTTAAAGAGGTGATTCCATGAGACGTGGTAAACTATAAGAGTTTTAGTAGTTGACGACAGTATTGTATTTCGACAATTGTTAACACTGGGAATCTCATCGGGAAGCGAAATAGAAGTCGTAGCTACAGCAAAAGATCCTTTTGATACAAGGGACAAAATACTACAGTCCGAGCCTGATGTTATGACCTGTGATGTAGAAATGCCAAAGATGAACTGAATAGAGTTCATATGCAGGCTCATTCCCCAATATCCTATACCTGTTATTGTTTTAAGCTCAGTAAGTAATGCTGTTTTTGAAGCTATGGATACTGGTGCAGTTGATTTTGTAGTAAAGCTAGATATGGGCAACATGAAGAGTGTGGAACAGTTTATCTATGAAATTATTGAAAATATAAAGATTGCTTCAATTGCAAAGATAGTTCAGAATACAGTAAAAAGTAGTATATATTCTGATAACGGACATGGTAGTTTTGATTCCGGTAAGATAATAGCTATAGGAGCTTCTGCAGGAGGACCTGAATCTATAACAAGGATATTAAAAAATATGCCTGTTAAAATACCTGGAGTGGTTATTGTACAGCACATACCACCAGTATTTTCAAGGCTTTTTGCTGAAAGATTGAATAAATCAACCAATCTTAAAATGAAAGAAGCAGAAACAGGAGACTACGTTTAAATTATTAAAATGAAATTTGGTAATATAATACATAAAAAATCTACTTGTTACTTTTTATAAAAGAGTGGTATTGGTAAATGGTATTCGAATCGTTATAATGTAGTGAGTAAGCTATACTAACTAGGATAATTGAACTCCGAACGATGGTTATGTAGACTTGAGAGAAGTTTAAAATTTGAATTGACATTAGTAAAACGAAATGCTATAATGTGCAAAGATTAACTAGCTAATTATTATGATGTTAATGATTAATATGTTTATAATGACTTTATTATTCAAGGAGGTGAACAATCAAAAAATATGAATAATAATTACATTAATGAAATTACTAATAAGGAAATTATTCATCTACTGATTAGCTTTGCTATGAAGCATAGGAAAATTATGCAGTATTACCTAGAAGAAACAGGTGTTTACCATGCCCAGCATCGCTTGCTAATGGAAATCTCTCATACCCAAAATGTTTCACAAAAAGATATTGCTAGTTCAATGGGTATATCTGCAGCAACCATAGCGGTATCCTTGAAAAAGCTAGAAAAGGGAGGGTATATTAAAAAAGAAATAGATGAAGGAGATAACAGGCTCAATCAAATTACAATTACTGAGAAAGGGAAAAAGGTTGTAGAACAAAGCAAACAGATTTTTGATTCAACAGATCAAAAGGTCTTTGGTGGATTTACAGAAGAGGAGAAGTTCACCTTATTTACTTTATTGCAAAAATTGGAGGCTAATTTAATTAGGATGGAAGATGAAATAAAATATCAAAAAGAAAGGACATAGTGTATGAAACGATATTGGAAATACGTAAGACCATATTTATCTGCATTTATCATAGGGCCAATTCTCATGATTGTGGAAGTTATCGGCGAAGTAATGATGCCTTTGTTGTTGAGCAAAATCATTGATTATGGGATAAGCGGTGGAAGAGGCATTTCTTATATAATAGCAATGGGCATTTTGATGGTAATTACAGCGCTATGCATGATGGCAGGTGGTGTGGGAGGAGCTTATTTTGCTATTAAGGCATCCACAGGATTTGCTAACGATTTGAGGAAAGACCTGTTTAAACAAATCCAAAGTTTTTCCTTTAACAATATTGACCAATACAATACAGGTTCTTTGATTACACGATTAACTAACGATATTACCCAAGTACAGAACATGCTCCAGATGATGTTAAGAATGGCCTTAAGGGCACCTGGTATGTTAATAGGCGCACTTATAATGGCTTTTGTATTAAATCCAAAATTAGCAATGGCAATACTGTGTATAGTACCTTTTTTAGCAATTGCAATCTATTTAATATTAAAAGTGGCTTTTCCGCGTTTCACAAATATGCAGAAGAAACTGGATGCACTCAATACTACCACCCAAGAAAATTTAACTAATATTAGGGTTGTAAAATCATTTGTCAGAGAACAATATGAAGAAAAAAAATTTAAAAAAGCTAGTACCGAATTGAAAGAGAGCACAATAAATGCAATGAAGATCGTTATCTTTACCATGCCTGCAATGACCCTTGCAATGAATATCACAACTTTGGCTGTGGTATGGTTTGGTGGAAATCAGATTATTATTGGAAGCATGACCACTGGAATTCTGACTGCATATGTAAATTATGTTTCACAAATCCTTATATCGCTGGTGATGGTCTCCATAATTATTCTGAGTGGTTCCAGAGCACTTGCATCTGCGAAACGTATTGATGAAGTTCTTTGTACAGATATTGATTTAACAGATGAGAATGCTTTGCATAAAGATATTACTGTTAAGTATGGCAAAATTGAATTTAGAAATGTATGCTTCAAATACTATAAAAACAATGAAAGATGGGTTTTAGAAAATATGAACTTTGTAATAAATCCAGGAGAAACGGTTGGTATTATTGGTTCAACTGGTTCTGGGAAATCAAGTCTTGTACAGCTTATTCCTAGATTGTATGATGCAGACCGAGGAGAAGTACTGGTTGATGATGTGAATGTGAAAGACTATTCGTTAAAGAACCTTCGTAATGGAGTTGGCATTGTGCTCCAGAAAAATGTATTGTTTTCCGGTACCATTAAAGAAAACCTCAAATGGGGTGACCAAAATGCTAGTGATGAAGCAATATATCAATGTGCTGAAAGTGCACAAGCACATGGATTCATAACTTCATTTCAGGATGGGTATGATACTGAGCTGGGACAGGGTGGTGTCAATCTTTCTGGAGGCCAGAAGCAAAGATTATGTATCGCTAGAACATTGCTAAAAAAACCTAAGGTTTTGATTCTTGATGACAGTACAAGTGCAGTTGATACTGCAACGGAAGCAAAGATTAGGGAAAGCTTTAAAATTAAGCTGAAAGGTGCAACTAAAATCATTATCGCACAAAGGATTTCCTCAGTAATTGATGCTGATAAGATTATCGTACTTGATGGCGGAAAGATTGTTGGTATGGGTACTCATGCGGAACTTATGAGAAATTGTCAAACATATTCTGAAATATATTACTCACAGATAGATAAGAAGGTGACAGCATAATGAGCTATATTAGCGAAGAAAGAAAAGAAGCCTTATTACGTAGGTATGGGAGCAAAGGGATGAAACAAGCTGATTCCGCCGGTAGGAGACCAAGAGGTTTTGGTGGACCAGGAGGACCTCGTGGTAGCATTGATGGTGGTAAACCGAAAAACGTATATGGTACAATTAACAGATTGCTGGCTTATATTGGACGTGATAAGGTAAAAATCCCTTTTGTTTTTCTTTGTGTATTTGGGAGTACTTTAGCTAGCTTGGGTGGAAGCTACATTTTGAGGCCTATTATTAATAATTTGGTATTAGCAGACCGTACTGCAGAAGAAAAAATAAACAATCTTATAATGGGTATCCTTATTATGGCAAGTATATATTTCGTCGGTGTTATATGCTCTTATTTGCAGCAGAAAATTATGATAGGAGTATCACAGAATGCATTAGTTAGAATTAGAGAAGAATTATTTAGCAAGATTCAAAAACTTCCTTTAAGATATCATGATACACATGCCCATGGTGACATCATGAGCCGTTTTACAAATGACCTTGATTCAGTTGGAGAGATGCTAAATAATACCCTGTCACAGATTTTTTCAAGTGTTCTTACATTAATTGGTACTGTAACACTGATGTTTATTACAAATTGGATTTTAGCAATCGTTACTATTGTAACAGTACCTTTCTTAGCTTACGTTGGAAGCATGATAGGGAAGCAGAGTAGGAAATATTTTATGGCTCAACAACAAGCACTGGGTGCAGTTAATGGATATATTGAAGAAACTGTTACTGGTCAGAAGATAATAAAGGTATTCTGCCACGAAAAAACGACGATGGAGGAGTTCGATTTTTTAAGTGATGATTTACGTAAAAAGCAGATGAAGGCTCAATTTTTTGGTAGTATTATGGGGCCTGTCATGGGTAATTTAAGCCAAATAAGTTATGCCTTATCTGCTTCAATTGGTGGGATGTTGTGTTTGACTTCCAATTTTGATATAGGCGGTCTTACCATATTTACCAATTATTCAAGGCATTTTTCAAGGCCTGTTAATGAATTATCGCATCAGATGAATACAATTTTTGCTGCATTAGCGGGAGCTGAAAGGGTTTTTGAAGTGATGGATGAAAGATCCGAGATGGTAGATTCATCTGATGCAATTGAAATTTGTTCTGAAGCAAATCGGGTTGAAGGAGCTCGTATAATAAAAGGAGAAGTGACACTTAAAAATGTGACCTTTGGTTATACTCCAGATAAGGTGGTATTGAAAAATATCAATTTAAAGGCAAAACCCGGTCAGAAAATTGCTTTTGTAGGTTCAACAGGAGCAGGAAAGACAACTGTTACAAACTTGATTAACAGATTTTATGATATAGAAGAAGGACAGATATTGATTGATGGGATCGATATAAAGAATATTAAGAAGGATTCACTTAGGGCAAATATAGCGATGGTACTTCAAGATACCCATCTATTCTCTGGCACAGTCCGGGAGAATATCAGATACGGGCGTTTAGATGCAACAGATGAAGAAGTGATAACAGCAGCAAAGATTGTAAGTGCCCATTCCTTCATTGAAAGGTTACCGGATGGATACGATACGGCATTAGAAGGTGATGGTTCTAATTTAAGCCAGGGAGAGCGTCAGCTTTTGAATATCGCGAGGGCTGCCATATCAAAAGCTCCTATTTTGATCCTCGATGAGGCTACCAGTTCTATTGATACAAGGACTGAAAATACATCGAACGGGGCATGGACCAACTAATGAAGAACAGGACTACTTTTATAATAGCACATAGACTATCTACCGTTCGAAATGCTGATCAGATTATAGTACTAGAACATGGCCAAATTATAGAGCAGGGTAGCCATAAAGAGCTCCTTGCAATGGGTGGAAGATACTATCAGCTTTATACAGGAGCAGTGGAACTGGACTAAATTTGTAAAAAATATATGACAAATATAATTCACAAGGTTTTGAGATCTTGGCTTTTCCTTGTAATCAGTTTGATAACCAAGAGCCAGGTTGCAACGAGGAAATCAAGACCTTTTGTAGCATGAATTATGGAGTAACCTTCCCAAGTTTTGAAAAGGTAGATGTAAATGGGAAATATGCTCCCCCCTTATTCAAATACTTAAAGGAAAAAGCACCATTTGAGGGACTAGATATGACTAATTCCATTAACGAGATTTTAGATTCATTGTTAAAGGAAAAGTTTCCAGAGTATACCATAGGCAATGCTGTTAGATGGAACTTTACAAAATTTCTGGTGAGCAAAGATGGCAATACAATAAAAAGATTTGAATTTTCAGCATAACCTTTTGAAATAGAAGATGATATTCAACGAATGTTGCAATAAATAAAGTTCAAGGACGATAAAGTTTGGTATATGATGATAGCTATCATGATTATTAGATAAAGTGGGCTTAGAAATAATATACTAAGCCCACTTTTTTATAAAAATATAGGAAAGTAGTTGACAGTTTAAATTGAATTTGCTATATTTAAATAAGCTATTGAAATTGATAATTATTATCAATATCAATAGCTTATCACATAAGAAAAAATCTTACATAAAGGAGAGGTACTATGAAAAAATCAAAATTACTAATTATTATTTCTATTGTTGCAGTTTTTGCCTTAATGGTTACAGCGTGTTCAAATTCAAGTAATGTAGCTGATGAGCAAACAGATAGTGAACAAGCCAGCAAGGAGCAAGCAAGCGAAGAATTAACAACCGTTGAAATTACAGATGCTCATGGAACTATTACGGTTCCAGTAAGCCCTAAGAATGTAGTATCTTTAGATAATAGAACCTTTGAAACTTTAGCTGATTGGGGAATTGATTTAGCTGCCGTTCCCAAAGGAGTAATGCCAGCAGATTCACCATATGTGGCTGATGAATTAGTTTTGGATATAGGAAATCACCGTGAACCGAATCTTGAAATTATAGCATCTGTAGAACCTGAACTTGTAATCGTTGGTCAGAGATTTTCGAGATTTTATGAAGATATAAAGGCTTTAGTTCCTAATGCAGTTGTTATTGACCTAAATTTTGATGTTTCAGAGACAGCTGAAACACCTGGAGAGAATTTAGTGAATGGACTTAAGAATTCAACAATAGCTTTAGGCAAAATATTTAATAAAAATGAAGAAGCTGAAAAATTAGTTGCTGAATTTGATGGAGCTATGGAGAAAGCTAAGTCTGCATATAATGGAACAGATAGAATTATGAGCGTAATAGTTTCTGGTGGCAATATTGGTTTTTCAGCTCCTGGCTCTGGACGTGTTTGGGGACCATTATATGAAATATTCGGATGGGTTCCGGCTTTAGATATCGATAGTGCTACTTCAGACCATCAAGGTGATGAAATTTCTGTAGAAGCTATTGCACAAAGCAATCCTGACTGGATTTTTGTGCTCGACCGTGATGCAGCAGTATCTTCTACAAGTGATGCAGTTCCAGCACAGGATGTAATAGATAACTCTCCTGCTCTTCAAAATACAAAAGCAGTCATTGAAGGAAATATAGTTTATGCACCAGCAGACACATATACCAATGAATCAATTCAAACCTTTATAGAATTATTTGAAAGTCTTGCAAAAGCATTATCAAGCAAGTAAAGGAGTATCTACAGTGCAAAAGAATGTAGCCCAAACAATGGTTAGGGCTGAGAATTCTCAGCCCAAAAGTTATAATAACAATAAAATATGGACCAAACCTTTTATCTTAACAATTGCAATTGTGTTGATTTTAGGCATAATTTCATTGTTTACCGGAGTCTACGATATACGAGGACAAGAAGATGGAATGAAAATGTTCTTCATTACTCGTGTTCCAAGAACGATTGCATTAATGCTAACTGGTGCTGCTATGTCCATGTCAGGATTAGTAATGCAGCTTATTACTCAGAATCGGTTAGTTGAGTCTACCACAACGGGAACAATTGAGTGGGCAGGTTTGGGACTTACATTTGTTTATTTATTATTTCCCGCTCCAACCTTGATTCAAAGGATGACTGGTGCAATTATTTTCTCCTTTGTCGGAACTATGATTTTCTTCTTCTTTTTAAGAAGAGTTAGACTTCGCTCGTCTTTAATTGTACCTATCATAGGGATGATGCTAGGTGCGGTAATTTCTGCAATTTCTACTTTTGTCGGGCTTGTATTTAAAATGACCCAAAATATAGAAGCATGGTTTGTAGGTTCTTTTGCGCCAGTTCAAATTGGCAGATATGAATATTTGTGGTTAATCCTTATAGTAACCTTTTTCATATTTATCTATGCTGATAGATTTACTTTAGCTGGACTAGGGGAAGATGTGACGACAAGCCTTGGATTAAATTATAATAATATAGTTCTGTTGGGTACTGGTCTTATTGCTTTTGCAGTTGGAATTGTCTCAGCAGTTATTGGGAATTTACCTTTTTTAGGGTTAATAGTTCCCAATATTGTTTCCATGTATAGAGGAGATGATTTAAGAAGTAATTTACCCTGGGTATGTGTGATAGGAATGGGCGTTATAACAATATGCGACATAATTTCTAGAACTATTATTATGCCCTTTGAAGTACCAGTATCTTTGATACTTGGAACATTCGGGTCTGTTGTATTTATAATAGTTCTACTGAGACAAAGGAGGTCAAGATGAACGAATTCGTATTTGAAAATAACGAAAGTACTAGAGTTAGCTCAAGGCTACATACTGAAAATAGGTCTGCTAAAGCTTTTCGTTCTAAAAAAGGAGAAAGGCGTTATTGGATATTGCTTACTACTTTTATCGCCCTGGGTCTTTTGGCATCTTATGGACTTTTAGTCTATAATAATCCAGTCCCTGTAAATTCGCCTTCCTTTATCCCAGTAGTGAGAAGAAGGATGATCGCTATTGTTTCTATGGTTGTAGCTGCAATATGTCAGAGTTTGTCCACCGTGACATTTCAATCGATTACGAATAATAGGGTTATAACTCCTTCCCTTTTGGGATTTGAAGCTCTATATTCAACAATTCAGACTAGTACAATGTTTTTCTTTGGACTTAACACTTTTTTAAGCTTTAATGGTATTGGAGCCTTTTCGTTTCAAGTTATTGCTATGGTTTTAATGAGTTTAATACTTTATGGCTGGCTACTCTCAGGAAAGTATGGAGACTTGCAGCTTATGTTATTGGTTGGAGTTATTATTGGGACTGGACTGAGGTCTTTATCATCTTTTATGAGAAGGCTACTTGCCCCATCTGAGTTCGATATTTTACAAGCAAAATTATTCGGTTCTGTTAATAATGCAGATCCAAGATACTTTCCTGTTGTAATTCCAATTGTTATAATTACGGGTATTATACTTATTAGCTATTCCAAAAAACTGAATGTTTTGTCCCTTGGGAAGGATGTATCTACTGCTTTAGGAGTTAAGTATCAGCCTGGTGTAATATTTGGTCTAATATTGGTTTCTATTTTGATGTCTGTTTCAACGGCTTTAGTTGGCCCCCTCACTTTTTATGGGTTTTTGGTAGCTACTTTGACTTATCAAGCAGCCCCAACTTATGACCACAAATATATTTTTCCAATGGCTCTTGCTATAGGATTTTTAATAATAACTGCTGCATACTTTTTTATGTACCATGTTTTCAATGCACAGGGTGTAGTTTCAATTATTATTGAAATGTTTGGAGGGTTTATATTTTTAATAGTAATGTTAAGGAAGGGAACTCTATGATAAAAATAGATAATGTTAAAAAAAGATATTCTAGTGAGGTAGAAATAGGACCTTTAAATATTAAAATCCCAAAAGCCGGTATTACTTCTTTAATAGGACCAAATGGTGCGGGTAAATCAACTACCCTTTTAATGATTGGAAGGCTTTTGAATATGGATGAGGGTTACATCAGGGTAGCAAATATGGATGTTACCAATTCTAAATCAGAAGACTTGGCAAAAATATTGACAATATTACGTCAGGAAAACCATTTTGTTACTAGACTTACTGTTAGGCAATTGGTTGGTTTTGGTCGTTTTCCATATTCAAAGGGAAGGTTAACAAAAGAGGATGAGGAAATAATTTCCAAATACATCGATTTTTTGGGTCTAACTGATTTGGAGAACAGGTATTTGGATGAGCTTTCAGGAGGGCAAAGGCAAAGAGCCTATGTTGCCATGGTGTTGTGCCAAGAAACGGAATATGTTCTATTAGATGAACCGTTGAACAACCTTGATGTGGCTCGTTCTGTGCAGATGATGGAGCATTTAAGGTATGCAGCTGATAGATTTGGTAGGACTATTTTGACTGTTTTGCATGATATAAATTTTGCAGCAAAATATTCCGATAGAATATGTGCTATGAAGGATGGGAAAATTGCTGCTTTTGGAACAGTTAAAGAGATTATGGATTCGAAAATTTTAACTGATATATTTGAAACTAAAATTGAAATTATAAATGGCCCTTATGGACCGATAGCAGTTTATTGAGACGGAGTAGCATGGCTACTCCATTTTAATTACAAATCAATATGAAATCAAAACCAACTATAATTCACTACTTATGAATTCAGTTGCGTATAAGAGGAATAGTGTGGGGTAATAAGCTATTTAACAATGTTAAGTCTAGGATGAATAAAAAAATATTTACAATATTATTATTATTATTATTATTCATATCTATTCTATATATAGAATAGATAATAGTTACAAAATGATGGGGGGGATGAATACTGAATAATGTATCCTGATATTTCATGAGGCTTATTTAAAATTTGAACATATTGCTCCATTGTGGAAAAAGGTATCAGAACTCATTTGTAGAGCTGGAGAAGATTCAAATGAGAGTTTGCTTAAAGAAGCTTCCCATGTATTAATGTAGATTGCTTTTTTGGAAGAGTAAGCAATGAAGTTGTTATTAAAAAACACTTCTATTTTTCTTGGTAAGTTATAGAGAGTGAATATGTTAGTTTATGCCTATAAACGTTTGCTGAGAAACAAGCGAACTAGAAATTGGGGGAAAACAAGGATGTCTTATTTAAAGGAATTTATCGACAGGGATAAAAAAATATATCTATTTACTTGGGTTATTAATTATTGGTGCAGTATTTTTAAATAATTTTCCAATAGTAGATGCATTAGGATTACAGCAAAGTTTAATTAAGTTGAGGATATCGCTTAAAAGAATAAAGAACATTATTGATATACCGCTAGATCCAACGATAGGAAAAGAACGAATTAATGTAAACTCACTAAAATTTAAAGATGTTAGTTTTAGCTATGGAAAGGAGTATATATTGTCAAATATTAATTTTGAGGTTCCACCCAGTTGTAAGTTAGCAATTGTTGGGGATACAGGCTCAGGAAAATCAACTTTGGTAAAGTTAATTGCCGGTTTATATCCTATATCAACAGGAGAAATTGCTTATTATTATAAAAAACACAGAAAGGAAGGGGTGCCAAAGATTAGTTATCTTCTTCAAGATGGGTATTTATTTGACACCAGTATTAAAAGTAATATTAAAATCTTCAATAAAAAACTATCGGAAGAAGTGGAACACCTTATAGAACTTTGTGGTCTAAAAAATTTAAATAAAGTTTATACAGAAGAAACCATCGGTGAAGATGGAAAATACCTATCTGGGGGAGATAAAAAAAGAGTAGAACTTGCAAGAGTCCGCTAGCATATATGTATTTGATGAATTAACAAGTTCACTATATAAGAATACAGCACGTGTTTTATTGAATAAGGTTTTGAAAGAATTAAATAACAAAATTTGCATTTTTATTAAACATAATTTGGAATTTACGGAAGGAATGGATTTAATTATAGTAATTAAGGATGGAAGGATAGTAGAATTAGGAAGCTATGAAGAATTAATGAATAAAAAAGGTTATTACCATATGCTTATGCTAAGTAGTGGACAAGAGAAGGTGCATAAGACAGATTTTTAATGTTTTAGAAAAAAGGAGAGATATAAAAATGATTAAAACGGAGAGACTGAATATTTTTCCTCTTTCTGATGAAAAAATGCGTAATGTGATTGATAACGAATCAAATAAAGCGTTGAAAGCTGCTTATTTAGAAATGCTTCAAGGTTGTCTGGAAAATCCTGATCAACGTATTTGGTATGCACTGTGGGTTTTGCAGCTAAATGATGGAAGCGGAAATATTGTTGGCAGTTTATCGTTCAAAGGACTTAATGATAATGGTATGCTTGAAATAGGCTATGGAATAAATCCAAAATACGAAGGGAAAGGCTTGATGACGGAAGCGGTGTCAGCAATAGTTCGCTGGGCATCTGAACAGCCTGGAGTATTGCTTATAGAGGCAGAAACAGAGCCAGATAACATTGCTTCACAAAGAGTTCTTGAAAAAGCAGGATTTATTTCAAGTGGTGTTATTGGAGCAGAGGGGTCAAGATTTATCTGGAAGAAAGAGTAGATTTAAGTTTATCGAAGTTAATTCAATGAAGTTATCCTTGTGCTAAGAGTGTGGGAAATGTAAGAGAGAGATTTAAAACTTGCTAAATTACAAGAAATTTTCTTACTGGCTAATTATTATATCAATGATAACTGTAATCATAATTGGAATTGCACTAGTTATAAATATTAAGCAAAAGAGTTTGAATCAGTCAGAAGGTACTTTAACAGAAAACCCTTCGGGTATGGAAAAAGCAGTATACAGTGCCTTGGATAATAAAAATACTAAAGTAGCAGAATACTGTATTTCTAAGAAAACTTTGCTGAGAAATTTAACATCAACTATAGCAAACAATGAATTAGTTAATAAAGGTATAGAATTGCCTTTGGCTGGTGCTAGTAGTAGATCTTCAATATAGAAATGAATTAATGGCTGGCAGTGGACAGCAACATTGGGACTGCTGCATGGTTTACGAATCTCCGGAAACTGGATGGAAAATAGAGGGGTTTGGACATTGAGGATTAATGAATTTCAGCAAAAAAGTAAATATGTTACTTAAAAAGCTGTTTTAACAATATTTCTTCAAAGGTATTGATTAATTTAGGAGGATTTAAGGTTTTAAATTTAACCCAACATATCAATCCGTATGGTTAGTTCCATGCTAGCATAAGTTTAAATTTATATGAAAATTTTTCTTGCATATTATTTTATATTAATATAGTTTATAAATATAAACACCTAACTTCTTATCAAGTGGAGCTATGTTGAAACTATAACACTGCTTGTAAGGAGTGAAGCATGTATTAGTTTAATTTATTGTTATGGAGGATAAAAAAATATGTATATTGCTACATATATCATAGACATAGCTGCACTTATTTACTTAATGGGATTGCTATATTCAAACGCTGCATTGAATACAAGCCGCAAAAAACCTTTTTTGATTGCCATAATCCTTACTATTGTTATTATTTTGTCTGAAGCAGGGACGGTACTGACCAATAATGGTAGTTTAAATCTTCGTGGCATAAACATAGTATGTAATGTTCTAGGTTTTATTCTTACTCCAATGATACCAATTGCAATAACTTTAATTTTTAGCAGAATGATTTTAACAACACATAAACTTTTGCTAATTTCTACTTTCATAAATATTGTTGCTACAGCTTTATCCCCAATATTCGGATTTATTTTTTATGTTGATGCTAACAATCAGTATATACGAGGAGATTACTTTTTTGTTTTTATAATAGTATATATTATAAATTTATTAATTCTCGTTATTATTACTTTAGAAGTAGGAAAGACGAATAATTATCCAATTATAGGTAAGTTGGTAGGCCTGTCCATTTTTACTATTATTGGGACAAGTATACAAATTGTATATCCTTTTACCTATTCTTCTTGGCATTGTGTGACATTATCTTTATTGCTTTATTTCTTTTGATGTCTGAGTTTGATAGCAGCTTTGATACGCTAACCGGTTTATATAACCGAGCTGCTTTTGGTAGGGCAATAAAAAATATAGGAGAGACAAAGGCATTTTCCCTAATCATCCTTGATATAAATAATTTTAAGATGATAAATGACACATATGGGCATGATTACGGGGACTTTGTTATTAAAGAAGTAGCAGCAATAATTCAAAAATCCTTTAATAAGCTTTATACCTGTTACCGTATCTGGGGGATGAATTTCATATAATTGGAAAGGAAACCGACCAAGAAAAGATTGAATCTCATCTTAGGAATATGACAAATAGTCTGGCAGAAATGCGAGAAAATGGTAATCCATTACCAACAGTTGCTTATGGATATAGTATTTTTCCAGGAGGAGAAAAGCTGGATTTTAATAAAATGCTTAAAGAAGCAGATGCCCAGATGTATCAGTATAAAAAAATTCATAAATCCAATGCAGCTCAAGAGATAACAGGTACAGCGAAAATTAAAAGTAATGAATAGGTTTATTTCCATGATACTATTTTCCCACCGTTCTTTTTACGATGAAAATGAGAATTTGTTGTAAAAGTAGCATACATATTGGATAATAAAGATAGGAGCTATGATTGACTATATAAATCATATTTGGGGAGTCACGATGAAGGGTAATAAAAGTGATATCCAATAATATGGTTGGGGAGTGATTATATGGGTTATGTTGAAAAACAATTTTATTGCAAAAATAACTTTTGTTGGTATATTAGAAGTGCAAATGTTGATGATGCTCGTGAATTAATTAAATATTATAATTTTGTTGCAGGAGAAACCGATTATTTAAATTTTGGTAAAGATGAATTCAATATTTCATTAGAAAAAGAAGAAGAGTATATTCAGGATATATTTAATGACGATACTAGCATTATTCTTGTTGCTCTTATGGATAATGAAATTGTAGGTTCTTTACAACTTATTTCGTATTTAAGGAATAGACTTTCACAAAATGCAGAGTTATC
Organism: Tepidimicrobium xylanilyticum; assembly: GCF_900106765.1. Classification (NCBI taxonomy): domain Bacteria; kingdom Bacillati; phylum Bacillota; class Tissierellia; order Tissierellales; family Tepidimicrobiaceae; genus Tepidimicrobium; species Tepidimicrobium xylanilyticum. The sequence goes on along the minus strand of NZ_FNNG01000007.1, from coordinate 141,466 downwards.
TATTTCAGTAAAAAAACAATATTGGAATAAAGGAATAGGAAGCAGTTTATTAGAACAAGCTATTGATTTTGCTAGAAAAGCAGATTTAAAAAATATATTTCTTGGAGTCAGGGAAGATAACTTTAAAGCAATACGTTTGTATCAAAAATTTGGATTTCATATATGTGGTTGTCGTAAGCACTTCTTTTATATTAATAAAGAATATTATGACGAAATACTCATGCAGTTGACTTTAAAATGATTAAATAGAATTTAAAATTGATTTTCTGACGCTTTCCTTTTCATATTTATAGCAAGTTAGAATAACCCGCTTTTTTAAAGCGGGTTATGTATCTATATAATTTTGTGCTTACTAAAAGGCAAATGTAATCAAGTAGGAGGCAGTTAATGTTCTTCAAATAAATGATTAGAATGATAAAACTTGCTTGATTATCAAAGTAGATTATTTACCTAATTAATTTAATGTTATCATGCGTTTAAGGCAGATTTCTTTTCCAAAAAATTTTCATATAATTCAGTATAAAGGGATGAAGAGTTTAATAAATCATCATGAAGTCCTCTAGACTCTATTTCACTATTATTAATAACTATTATTTCGTCAGATAGTAATTTAATTACATTTAACTTATGAGATACAATAATTCCTTTTGAACCAGCTATATATTTTCTAAGGACTTGTAGATTTTCCTGTTCAGAAATAGAATCTAGATTTGTAAACGGCTCATCAATAATGATGGGAACATCAATTTCTGGCAATAGAAAGCGAGCTAAAGCAATTTTGTTCTTTTCTCCGCCAGATAAATTGCTCCCCCTCTGCCCAAAGTTCCTACCTTTCAAATAATCTAATTTTAAGTCTGATAAAATTAGTCTATATTTTTCTTTTATGTAATATTTTTTTGATACATATACTTTAGAAACAAAGTCAACGGTTTCTGCCAAATTGCTAAGCTTTAATCTATTTTTTATTTCATTCAATATATTTTTGTTTTTGCATTCTTCCTCTGTTAAATTGTAAATTTCTTTTATTATTGTTTTAAAATTTTTATTTTCATTTAAATTGGGATTTTGCTTTGAAATAAGCCAATTTAAGCTTTCATTTATTAATTTCTTATAAATATCAATTTTTTCATAATATTCATTTTTTGAAATACCTTCTTTACCCAATGTTATATTATATAAAAGATCATCATCAAAAACTTCTATATCTTGACTATAATATCTAAGACATGAATAAATCATATTCATAGGTATATCGGAAATATCAAGATTTCCGTATATTATCTCTCCTTTTGTTGGAGTTAGTTGTCCAGTTAATAATTTTAGTAATGTGGTTTTTCCTTCTCCTGACATGCCAACAATTCCATACAACTTATCCAGTTTTATATCTATGTTTTTAAGAATTGTTACATCATCATATGAAAAACCTATGTTCTTAATTATCAACTCATTTTTGCTCGGTAAGCAAACCTTAATAGGTATATCAAGTGTATCGAAAGTTCTTGAATAAAGCATTTGAAATTTATTTAAAGCCCCATAAATTTGCTTGAAGTTTAATACAGGTAAAAATACTATATTAAAATACGATATCATGGCTATAAAAGAAGATAAATCTAGTTTAGAATTTAATATTTCTACCATTGATACAATAAAAAAAATTGTTATTGCAATATTTTTTACATTTTCTATAATAGTATTACCTAAAGCATCATAGATAGACGCTTTTTTAAAATATCCATCTCTTTTATCAATAAGATCCTCTAGTTTTTTTAAGTATTGAGGTGTATTGCTATAATTCATAATAGTTTTTCTGTTTTCTATAAATTCCAAAACCTTTGGATTCAATTTAAAAACCGCTTCTCTAGCCAATGCGAAATTTTGTGTGAAAAGCCGAGTACACACTTTTATACCAAAGACCATTATAATATAAGATGTTAGTATAATTAAAAGAAAGCTCCAAGTCCAAGAAAGTGTTATTATTATGGTAATAATAGCACTAATGAGTATACCTATACTAAAAAAATAATTTGTTTCTAAAAGCATACTGAACTGTTCAGAATCACCGAAAATACTACTCATAAATGCACCTGATCCTCTGGTTTGAACTATTTTATTCTCCTTTTTTACTATGGACGTTAACATATCCATAGTGATATTTTTTTGAATAGATATTTTTAAGCTGTTTAACAAAAATATTTCTATTAATGTTGTTATTGATAATAAAATGCTTAACCCTAAAAATGTAAATATAGAACTTTTATACATTTGTTTTTGGATTATATCATCAATAATATGCTTTTGCATTAAAGGAATCAGTACAATTAATATATTCGTTAAAAGTGCAATAAAAGCTAGAATAGCTATTTTTCTTTTATCTTTATCTTCTAATCTTTTTCCCATAAAAAAAACAAATTTCTTTAAATTATCCAGCATATTGTACCTCCTTTATACCTTTTTCCTATGGCACCATCAATATCCTTTTTAAATGTTCTTCGCTTAATTTTGGGATTAAAGCCAAACATAATTCTGTCATTTTTTTAGAATAAGCGCACCAGTATGGATTTTTTTTATTGAGAGAATCCGTCAATATATAGTCGTTATAACAACAGCCATGGGAACAAGTATATTGATTCCAGCATTTATTACATTCTTCTGTCACAAAAGAAAAGACTTTAACCTTTTCTTGATCCATAACATTGCCGAGCTTATAATTATTTTCTGATGAAAAACGATGACATGGATAAATATCTCCGTAAATATCAACAGAGTAAATTACTTCCCCTAGGCCACAGGTATATTTTATATCCGTTTTTGGTAAAAAAATTCTTCTTATATGTTCAATAAAAGTACCAAAAGGAAAATCATCATTATTATTTATATAATCTACAATATAATCGTACAAATTATCCAATTCTTCATCTAATAAATTGATTTTTTTATTCATATTATCGCTTAAAATATCTGGAGGTATGCTTACTTCTCTAAACCCGAGGTTTAGCAAGGCATCATATGCTTCTACTAATGAATTATTATAGTTAGAATATGTTCCCCTTGCATGTACAGATTTTACTTTTTTTAACAGGTAATCTAGGTGTTTAGTAGCTTCTAAAAATGAGTTCATTCCATTTCTAAGTGGCCGTTGTTCATTTTGAACTTTTTCGTTTCCATCAATACTAAGTCCTACACTAAAATTATTCATAGCCAGATAATCAATAATTTTTTCATTTAACAACGTACCATTAGTAACTAGGTGAAGTTGAATATTTTCATTAGTATATCTTTCTTTTATATACTCACATGTTGAAACCAGCTGATTATAAGCCATCAGGGGTTCTCCACCGAAAAAAATAATATTGGCTTGCCCATTTGTTGGCACCTTATTTATAAAGAAATCTATTGCTATTTTAGCGATCTGCATACTCATTATTCCTTCATCTTTGCCATAATTTCCTTTGTTTGCAAAACAATATGAACAATTAGCATTGCATACATTTGAAATGCATAAAAACAAGCCATATCTTAATTCTTCAACATCATTTTTTACAAAATAATCTTCTTCATTAACGTGTTGCTCATATACTTTCAAAATTCTATTAATTTCGGTATTATCATTGCTAAATTTTAAAATCAGATATGTATTCTCATCAATTTCAAAGAATTGCTTATATGATGTTAAATATAGATACTTTTTATCTTTATTCTCAAAAATATGAAACATTTTTTCCTCCTACATTACTTATAATTTATTCTAGCGTACAGTAACCCGCTTGGGTTACTGTACAAATTTCAGTCCACATGCAATGGCCAACTATCTGCAGACCCACATCCTGCATAATAACAGGATAATGAAATATTACTATGCACAACTTTCCTTTTTAAGATAGCTGGTATTAATGCCTTGATTTTCATTTTTTGAACCTCCTTTCTTAAAAATATATTAATTAATATTTATGAATCCTAGAAGATTAATTATCAAATTAACTGTTTATTTTAGTGTTTTCTTTAAAAATAAATCCAATATTCAATTGGCTTAACACTTCAATCCTTAACCTCTTTTTCCCCTTTTTTTAAGGGTCTAGCAAGCAATTTGAAATATAAAATATAAAATAGTAAATATATTTACTCTATTGCTTATACCAAAGTATATCATAAAAATTGGGTAAATTTAACATTAAAATCTCCCGAAATATCTACAATATTCTGCATTTTAATTGTATTTTACTTAACAAGAAATAGAACAGAAGACAAGTTTGTAAGAGTGAGTATATGTTATAGTAAAAAAAAACTCAATTAACAAGATATTTGAATACAGATTATAAAGAAGCAGTACAAAAGACGGTTTCCATAATAATAGAAGGTAGTGTGAAATAATTTGTGATTTTAGAAGATAGAACTCTCTTTTCTGGTAAGTATCAAAATAGGATTTAAACCAGAAAGGAGAATTATTTAATGCATTAAGGAGGATGCTATAAGGGAATTCGGGACAGTATTCATGGGATTGAATTGCCTGCTGATATGGTTAGTAAAATAACGGATAGAATAATTCAGATGAGATTCAGAAAAACAAGTTTTTCTGTCCGATTTTGAAGAGAATAATAGGTTTGACCCAGTATTTCGAAAACTGTAATACCAATTTACAAATTGCAGGAATCAGATTAATATAAAGTGGTCCAAGGTTTTGCCTAGTATTTAGAGGTATTTAGGAGTTTATAAAAAACGTTAGGAAATGAAAGAAAATGTAAATTAATGCGATAAAAGGAATTAATGGAATAACTTGACTTTAGCAAAACAATTTACTATAATTTACATATACCATGGTATAATTCAAAAAGAAGGCGGAACTTTACGCCATGCTAGGAGGTGAAAATATAATGAAAATGAAGCCAATTATTGTAAATGGTTGGAATTTACAAGATATAGCAAATGAGAAGTCAAACCTAGATAGTGCAATGGGACCAATGATAGGGATTGGAAACCACTGGTGTTGTGCTTGCTAATATTAGTAAAGTAGTTTAGCTTACTCGTTTACTAATATGTGTAACTCGAAAAAAGCTAAGCTATAAAACCAAACCCTTCTATCACAACAATCTAAAATATCAGTGATAGAAGGGTTTTTATCACAGTTAACATTTTGCTAGGTATTTAGCTTATTATAATTTTTAGAAGTGTGATTTGTTGGGAAATTTTGTGTGTACTACAAACTTGGTGGAGATAATGGGCATTAGTTAGGCCATTGCTGAGAAGCCATGGACTCCATTAGCAAACCAATCAGCTATAGGGAGGGAGAATAATGAAATTAATTAAACACATGATATTTGTAGACATACACGATGACAAAAAACTGCTGATAAACTCTTTAACAGGTACTATGGATGAAATCGATGCCCCTATTTACAAAACCTTGTCCAAGTGGCAGGCTTGTGAAGAAATTGTACCAGAAAATGATTTGGAGGTAGAGTTATTGAGTAATCTCCAATCTAGGGGATATCTAGTAAATAATGACGAAGAGGAAATAGCTATAAAGAATGAAATCTTAAAAGTATTGCGTAATGACCACATTCAAAGGCAAAAAGAACAAAGAATTATTGCTTTTGTTATGACTTATGACTGTAACTTTAGATGTCCTTATTGCTTTGAGGGGGATGCTTATTTTAAAAAAGAGGTTATAACTCCTGAACAAATTGATGCAGCTTTAAAACTGGCGGGTGAGGGCTTGCAGGCTATATGCCTTTTTGGAGGAGAACCGTTGCTTCCAAAAACAAGACCTGCTTTGGAATACCTTTTTAATAAAGCTCCCGATAAAACATATCAAATTTTTACCAATGGTTATTATCTGACAGAATTCCTTGATTTGCTTTTGTCTCTAAAAATTTCTCAAGTTTTAATCACTTTAGATGGTAGCGAAAAGGTTCACAATAGCAGGAGAGTTTTAGCTAACGGAAAGCCTACATACAAAAAAATCATGGATGGTATAGAAAGGTGTTTAGAAAGCGGGATAAATATTCGAATCAGAATGAATCTTGACAAAAACAATTATGAGAACGGAATTGATTTAAGGGAAAACCTGCTTGACAGATTTTCAGGATATAAGGACAATTTATCGTTTGAATTGACTACACTACTTCAAGACTCTCATGATGAACGAATTGATATATTGACTGAAGTATATCGTTCGGATACAAAGCACTCGTTCGAGGATAGGCAAAGAATAAACAACTTTATAACTAAAAAAAATTCAATACTGGACCACTTAGTGTACGGCAGGCCCATAATTCCTTTATATTCCTATTGCTATGCCCATTCTGATGGTATGGTGTTTGATCCCTATGGTGATATTTATCCATGTTTGGGGTGTGTTGGCAAAGAACGTTTTTCTGTTGGAAAGTATTATCCTTTAGTTGAGTTCAAGGAAAACTCAATACGTAACCGTAATATAGAAAAAATACCTGAATGTAGAGATTGTATATATTCTCTTCTTTGTGGAGGAGGCTGTCCACTAGGATTAGCTGAAACTGATGATTTTTTCAGACCTATGTGTTATTCAATCAAAACTATTTTGCATAAAGAGCTCCCTTTATTCTATAAAGAAATGGAAGAAGCTATGGAAAAAAGCAGTGAAACAGTAAATAATGCCTATTGATAGAATGGGGAATTGTTTTGGAGAGAAGTTTGTTGGATGGATTTTGGAAGCATCATAGGAACAAAGAATGGGACAAATTGTTAGTTTTAGTTTATCTACCCATTATTTAATATTAATAGAAGTTTTAAAATTGAAGATATAAATGAAGTTGAGAAATTAACAAATGTGGTTATCAAATTCACAATAGGCAAATAGAGAAAAATATATTAATAATTATTGAAACAGGGAAGTTATACTATGGCTGCTATAGAATGACTGAATTATTAAAAAGAGGATTTACTTAATTATTGAGTTAGGTAAAATTTAGCTGAAATCTTATGTGTTTTAAACAACTTGTTTATTATAATACAAGTTGTTTTTTTAATTGAATTAGTCTTTCAACATTTTAATACTATAACATTGTCAATGGCGTTAATAATTCTTTCGTAGCAATATACCTTATTTTATCTTTTACAATACGATGTCGACATTATACTTAAAAAATGAGGATATAAGTGCAAATTTGAAATGCTTTTGCTTTTTATAACGAATGGCAAAGCTACCGTTGATTAAATATTATAAATTGATATCCCCATCGCTGAGGCCAAAATACTTTCTTTAAGATGGAACTTTTTTACTTATGAATAGCATGTAAGCAGTATTTCCTTCATGAATGATTTCCAGTATTTCTTACCCCATATGTTAAGTTGAACTATAACTAATTAAAAACCGAATTAGTCATGGTCAAGGTGCTTATCCTGACAAGGAAAAAATTAGACTATTTTAATGAACCTATTTTATAATTGTTACAATGTATAAGTGTAGAGCAAAAAACGTGTGAAGAGAAGACTATATTATGGAGGTGAGTATTAATGAGCATAGAAGAATTAGAGGTATGTATCAATACATATGGTAAAGATATATATATTTTCTGTAAACAGTTGACATGTAATCTTACGGAAGCGGAGGATTTGTATCAGGATACTTTTTTGAAAGCAGTGGAAATAATGAAAGATATCCATATGGATCAAAATCCAAAGAGTTATTTATTATCGATAACATTAAGAATTTGGAAGAACAAGAAAAGAAAGTATGCCTGGAGGCAACGAATAGCTAGGATGGAAAGATGGATAGAGGAAAAGCAAAAAAATAATGTCGCAGGTGTAACATCTTTTTTAGAAGAACGAGTATTGGCTAATGAAGAAAAAAATATAGTTGAACAGGAAGTAAAAAAATTAAATGATAAATATCGCATTCCTATTTATCTTTATTATATGGAAGATCTTTCATTAAATGAAATAGCAAAACTTTTGAAGATTCCTGAAGGAACTGTTAAAAGTAGATTGCACAAAGCAAGAAAGATATTAAAGGATAAACTGGAGGTGATTTATTTTGAAGAGTAATATAGATGAAATTTTAAAAGAAGCTTTTATTTTAACTGAAGAGCCAGATAGAAGGTTAAATGAAAAAATTATAAGTCAAATAAGGGAGGCAGAGCAGATGAAAAGATTTAAAAAAAGAAGAATTCCTGCAGCGGCGTTGGTTGTAGCCTTAATTTTTGTTATTGGTAGTATTTCGATATATGCAGCTTGGAGATATCTTTCACCATCACAGGTAGCAGAATTTATAGAAGATAAAAAATTAGCTGATGCTTTTTTAAGTGATGATGTAATTACTATTAATGAAAGTCAAATATACGGAAACTATAAGATAACATTGTTAGGAGTTGTATCAGGAGAAAACTTAACTGATTATGTATTTGCTCATAATGATATAGTGCAAAATAATAGAACCTATATTGTTGTAGCTATAGAAAATGTAGATGGAACTCCAATGCCAAATACTACAGACTCTGAATATGGTGAGATTTCGTTCTTTGTTTCTCCATTAATTAAAGGTAAAAATCCGTTGGAGTTCAATATTATAACAATGCGTGGAGGTTATACTGAAATTGTAGAGGATGGTATTATATATAGAATCGCTGAATGTAATAATATTGAGGAATTTGCAGATAATGGATTGTATATATGTGTCAGCGATACAACCTTCTATGATTCAAGTGCATATACATATGATGAGAAGACAGGAATAATAAGAAGAAACGAAGAATATGAAGGGGTCAATGCATTATTTGAATTGTCATTAGATATTAATTCAGAATCTCCTGATGCTGTTAATGAGTAAGAGAATTTCGAACTTATTGTAATATTTAATGTATTTAACTATTTTTCCTTTAAATCTTCTTGTGATTTAAAGATTTTAGCGTAAAACATTTCAATTTACCAAGTCTAGACATACTTTGGATAATTCTATTCTTTTCAATTTTCCTTTTGTGTTATATTTTGAGAAAATAAATGTTGGGGATATTATTTCTACCCCAACATTTGTTATAGAACTGCAAATTTATATAACACTTAATCTTGTTTTCTCGCATTCCACATGGAATAGTATTTTTTTTCCAATAGTTCTTCATGAGTTCCTTGTTCTATTACTTGGCCGTGGTCAAGTACAATTATCTTACCTGCATTTTTGACTGCTGAAAGGGTTGAGCAATCATTATTATGTTTTTTCAACATTTAGGGGTTTACTATTGCTTGTTTCATTTTAAGCTAGTTTTCAATATTAAGGGATGCTGTAGCCTCATCAAGTAAAATTATAGGATTATCCTTTAGTATTGCTCTGCTTTAGTATTTGATTTTATTGCATCAGTATCAGTAGGATTTTGTTGATTAGTAGAAAAAATGATGGACTAATTTTATTTGTAGTATATAATAAAATAAAGTAAGTTTTTTAGTTATAATAAATGAACAATATTATATTTTGGTTTGTTTTAAAATAAACAAAGTTGGCTAATATTCAAATGGAAAAGTCATAGATATATCGAAATTTTGCCTTATAAATGATGAGAAGGAAGATGTCTAATGTTTATTGCACGACAACCAATATTCAACAAATCTATGAAAATTTATGGATATGAGCTTCTATATAGGGTAGATTTAAATTCGGAGGAATTTGCAAATGTCTCATCAACTTCTGCTACAGCTAGTGTTTTTGGAGGTCTTTTTGAACAGGGATTAAACCAGATTGTGGGAAATGGGAAAGCGTTTGTTAACTTTGATTATGATTTCATTATGTCAGATACCATTGGATTGATTCCTTCCGACTCATTAGTAATAGAAGTGCTAGAAACCGTAAAAATAGATGAAGCACTAATAGAAAGATTAAAATATTTAAAGGGAATGGGATATAAAATAGCTTTAGATGATTTTAAAAAAGACGTTTTTAGTTCAATTATACCTATTGCGGATATCATAAAAATTGATATCATAAATACCCCTCTTGATACAATTAAGTACGATGTTAAAGAATTACTATCACAACATATAACTATTCTTGCAGAAAAGGTTGAGACAGAAGAGGATTTCCGTAAGGCTGTAGACATGGGATTCCAATTGTTTCAGGGCTTTTTCTTTAGTAAACCCAAAATTGTTGCAAAATCAAATGATAAAAATTATTCAAAGATCCAATACTCTAGAATTTTACAAGAATTAAGAAAGGAAGAGCCTTCTTTTAACAGGATAGCAAATATTATTGTATCAGATGTAAATCTTTCTTATCGTGTAATGCGGGTTATGAGCAATAGAAGAAAAGACCCATTCAATTCAGTAAAATTAGCGTTACAATATATGGGGCTTATAGAATTGGAAAGATGGATCCATGTGTTAATGCTCCAAAGCATTTCAAAAGATAAGCCGGTTGAACTGATTAGAATGTCCTTAGTTCGAGCAAAATTTGGTGAACACATAGCTATTCATAGTAAATACAGGAATCGAAGAGACGAAGTTTATACCATGTGTCTATTTAGTGTATTAGATGCAATGCTTGACCAATCAATGAAAGAAGCATTAGAGAAGATATTAATATCGGATGCCATTTATGATTCTTTGGTTTATCAAAAAGGAGATCTGGTGCCAATTCTCAAGTTGATTACTGCATATGAACAGGCAAATTGGCTAGATGTACATAAATATGCTGATATAATAGAGATAGATTCTAATAAGTTATTTGAAGGATATTTAAAAGCTGTAAAATGGGCAGCCTATGTTTTATATACATTTATTTAGCAAGTCGATTTCCCTATAGCTTTATTCTGAGATATTTAGACCTAATCCAATAAGTGATAGTATCAAGTACTATGGTCTTTTTTTGTTAATGTGAGATTGAGTAGTAAGATAATATGTCGTCAAATAAAAAGAACAACAACTTTATCTATAGGAGTGACGAAAAACTTAGGAAACTTACAGTGGGAGAGTTGAAGTAGAATACAATCTGGATTGGCCTGATTTTTTTGATTGAGAAGCAAATAGGATTTGTTCTAAAGTGTTACGGTTAGAATATGTAGGCTTAATATCCGTAACAGGACTGTATGCGAAACCTATTACCGCCATGTTACTGGATGAAGTATAACTCGTATGCTTGCTAATCATAATTGGTAGTGTAAAGTAATTTGAATCTTGCATTATATGGAAGCACCAGCTTTCATCTTTAGTACCTATGTCTCTTACAGCCTTGGCCATAGCTTTTTGGAAGCGAAGTATGTGGATTGGAATATTTGTGCTTGTATTTATAGCTGTTGCCAAGGTGACTTGGAGTGTAGTATTTGGTGGAGAGGCTGGCAAATCCATTATTTTACCTGCTATACTAGGGTTAATTATATGTGTTGCTTTTATCCTGATTGGATATAAAAATATAAAAAAAAGAATGGATGTTTAATAGAGATCTGACCCTTAAACCAATTAGTTTAAAGGATTTATTATTTTAACTAACAGTTGAATTTTTTATAAATATTGAACTAGGAATTCATTGGCTAGGCTGATAAAGTATTATATACTTAGGCTAAAATATGTTAGTGAATATGGGGAGTGGGTATTAGGCAAGTTAGTTACAGGTGATGTCATATACAAGCTGATGCAGGAACACAATACTTTTCGAATAGGAAGAAATATTTCTGAGAGTTTAGGGCAAATTAAAGTATTTCAATTAGTAAAAGAAGTGCGTGGAACAGGGGTAATATTTTCTGGAAGGAAGCCAGTAAGAAGATATTTCACCATAATTAATAAACAGACAATTGCTTAATTAGTCTGACTCTAATATAATTAATACACTAATATATATTAGATAGAGTTGCAATTTTATTAAAAATAGTAACAATTATTTTACGGATATATAAAAGGGGGTATTGGTATATGAAAATAGTAGTAATCAATGGAACAGAGGTTAAAGGTTGTACTTATCGTATGAAAGAGTTGTTTTTGGAAAACTTACGTAATGGCAACGATATTATAGAATTCTATTTACCCAAAGATATGCCTAAATTTTGTAGTGGATGCAAAACTTGCTTTTTAAAAAAGCGAGTTATTATGCCCTCATGCTGAATATGTAATGCCTATTTGGAATGCAATACTTGATGCAGAGTTAATCGTATTTGCATATCCAGTATACGTATTAAGAACTCCAGGACAGGTGAAAGCATTATTAGATCATTTTGCATGTCATTGGATGGTGCATAGACCTGATAAAAAAATGTTTGGTAAACGAGCAGTGGTAATTACTCAAAGTATTGGTGCACCTAATGGAGCTGCACAAAAAGATATTGAAACTAGTTTGACATGGCTGGGTGTATCAGATGTAAAGAAGTTTGGCTTTGGGACTATGGGTGCAGTGAAATGGGATGAAATTAATGACAAGAGACGCAAAAGAGTTGAGTATAAATTAAGAAAGTTTTCTAAGCAATATCTATTACCAAAACCTGTAAGTAAAAATATAAAAGTAAGAATGTTTTTTTTTATCTCAAAAATGTTGCATAAAAACTTGTTAAAAACCGAAGACATTATATCAGCAGACACTCAACATTGGATTGATAGCGGATGGATAAAAAGATAATTATGTTATTAAATATTTCTGGGTTGCAACTAATGAGTAGAGTTGTAATCCATTTTATGAATTAGCTAAAAGAGAATTAGCGGAAGATGTTTTGCTATGCAAATTTTATTCAAAATATTGAAAAAAGTAGTTTGCAATATAATGAAATTAACAAGAAGGCAACTAAAATTATAATTGTTATTATTACTTTTCCTAAATCCAATCAACCATATATTTTTACAAGAGTTATAAAATCGTAGCTCTAAGCCAACATCTTTTAAACTTTTCATAAACAATATATTTCGCATTCCACTGACAATTTCTTAACAAATTGCATTTAATGATAATTTAATAATAATTGCTGTCATATATTTAATTATATGACAGTTGTAAAGGAGTAAAAATGGAATATAAAGAATATCTGGATAATATCGAAAGGAAACTACAAAGCTACTTTGATATTGAAAGGAACTATAATTTAAATGGCTATCAATTGGATTTATATGCTAAATATCATTTTAGAAATGAAAGATATATATTATCAAAGAAATTTGTTGTATATGGCTATGAAAATAATGAGCACATATTTATTAAACATTTTGAAGAAATAGATGAAAAGTGCTTAAAAGAGTTTATAGATTTTTTGGTTAATTCCATTGATGATGTGGTTAAACCTGATGAAAATCATATGTCAAGTATTATTACAGGGGTATTAGTTGCAAAACATAAACCAAACACAGAAATTATTGATGCTATAAAGAAATTCAAATACCACAAGGGATTTGCTTTTGGCTTTAAAGGTTGGGTGGACATAAGATTGATTTTGGTTACTATAGACGATGAATATATAGTAACGAATAAAAAAGGGAAGGAGGTCAGGGAGGTTTATAGTATTCAGTAATTATTAATTAATATTTTAAGGAGGTGAGCTTATGAGTGCTTTGGTATTAATTCTAGCTAGCATAATTATATTTGTAATAGCTTATGCTACTTATGGTGCCTGGCTTGCTAAGAAATGGGGAGTAGATCCAACAATAAAAACTCCAGCCCATGAAATTAATGATGGAGTAGACTATGTTCCTACACATCCCGGTATTTTATTAGGTCACCACTTTGCATCAATAGCTGGTGCAGGACCAATTAATGGGCCTATTCAAGCGGCAATATTTGGCTGGGTTCCAGTATATCTGTGGATTATGATCGGCTGTATATTCTTTGGTGCACCACACGATATGGGGTCATTATTCGTTTCTATTAGGAATAGGGGTAAATCCATAGGAGAAGTAATAAAGGATACCATGGGGAATACAGGTAAAAAGTTATTTGCAATATTTGCATGGTTAACCTTATTATTAGTTATAGCAGCATTTGCAAATATTGTTGCAACTACATTTGCAAATACTCCACAGGCAGCTACATCTTCAATATTATTTATGATTCTAGCAATTCTATTTGGATATGCTGTGTATAGAAGGGGATTGGATATTAAGGTCGGAACTATAATTGGAGTTATTCTTTTATTCCTATCAATATGGCTAGGTACAGTATTCCCATTGGAATTAAGTGTCAATACTTGGATAGTTATTTTAGCAATTTATATATGGATTGCATCAACAGCACCTGTTTGGATATTGTTACAGCCTAGGGATTATCTAAATTCCTACTTATTATATGCAATGATTGCAGGAGCAGTGTTGGGTATTATTTTGTATAACCCGAGAATTCAACTTGATGCAGTTACAGCCTTTGCTATAACCTCAGCAAGTGGAGCTACCCAATACCTATTCCCAATGCTATTTGTAACAGTAGCCTGTGGTGCCATATCAGGATTCCATTCATTAGTAGGCTCTGGTACATCGTCAAAACAATTAGATAATGAAAAAGATGTAAGGCTTATAGGATATGGTTCAATGTTAATAGAAGGAGCATTAGCAGTTATAGCAATGATTACAGCTGCATACCTATCTCAAAGTGAGTTCTTACCAAAATTAAGTGAAATTGGGCCTACCAACGTCTTTGCAGAGGGTGTAGGAACATTCATGACCAAGTTTGGCATTCCTTTTCACATTGGAAAAACTTTCGTTGCATTAGCAGTATCAGCTTTTGCCCTTACAACCCTTGATACAGCAACAAGGCTTGCAAGATTTATTTTCCAAGAATACTTCGAGGACCCAGAAAAGGAACAACAATCCCCACTTACAAATATGTATGTTTCCACCACCATAACAGTTGCATTAAGTTGTTTACTTGCAGTTGCAGGCTGGAGTAAAATATGGCCAATATTTGGTTCTGCAAATCAGTTATTAGCAGCATTAGCATTAATGGCTGTAGCATTATGGCTGAAGAAATCTAAAAAGAGCTTTAGCATGTTGACTGTTCCAATGATATTCATGCTAATCGTAACCCTTACTGCTTTAGTATTCCTAATTAAGGCTAACTTCATAGGTACTAACTATATAATGGTAATATTCCCAGTACTATTATTCATACTTGCCATAGTACTGGCTGTACAAGGATATAGGATATTGTTCACGAGGGATGAAAGTAAGATAGCTGAAAAATAAATGAAAAGATTTAAGGAAGGACGGGTAAGATATTTTCCCGTCCTTCTGCTGTGATTTTACATATATCTATGGATTAACAGGTTGCCCCTCCAACTAGATGGAGTTTTGCATCTAAAATTTCCTGTTTTCTTTCCAATATTTCATCTGATAATAGCTGGGCTTCAATATTTTCAAAGCCTATCCTTTCTATGGTATCTGCTAAACGCTCTCCTGTAATTCCTTGTTCTCTGTATATTAGTATCATTTTTTCTATAGTGGTCATAACTTCCTCTTCATCTTCAAATAATTTGCTTATAGCTATACCCTTATTAACTTTTTTACCCCATCTTCCACCAATGGTAATCTTGAATTTAGCTTTTCCCTCTTCAATGGCATCGAAATGACATTTACCTATACAGCGTCCACAGTTATTGCATATTTCTTTATCGATGTTTAATTTACCGTCCACAACTTTAGCTGCATCCATTGGACAGAATTCTTCTACAGGACATTTCTTACATCCATTACATAGTTCTTCATCAAAAATTGGTAGCATTTGGCCAATAATGCCTAGGTCGTTTAAATCAGGCTTAATACAATTATTTGGACATCCTCCTACACCTATTTTAAACTTATGGGGTAGTTTAACATCGGAATAGCCATTATAAAATCTCTCATGGATTTCTTCCGATAGAGCATATCCATCCAGCAATCCATATTGGCAAGTGGTTGCCTTACAAGCTACTATTGGCCTCACCTTTGAGCCGGTGCCCCCTGTTTCAAGGCCTTCCTTAGCTATATAGGCTCTAAAGTCTTCTATCTTATCGTACGGAATGCCAGGAACTTCTATAGTTAGTCTAGTAGTAAATAGAACATCTCCATTTCCGAATTTTTCTGCAGCTTCTGCTACACATTTTAGTTGGGTAGCTGTTATTTTCCCGTTAACTGTAATTATTCTACCATTAAAATTATCCGTCCCTTTATTTCTTAAAAAGCCTAAGGCTTTAACCGCCTTTTCTTGTTCTGGTGTAACCTTTAAAGTAGTCATATTTCATCCTCCTATTTTCAAATTATTTATAATGATACTTTATTGAAGCTAGTACCGCCTTCAAGAACCAATGTATTCGTATATCCAAAACCCTTTAATCGTTTTTGCAACATATAGGCTCTTTTTCCCTTAGTACAGACTAATAGCAGTTCTTCATCCTTATCAAAGTCAGGCAGTTCTCCGTCAACCTTTGATAAGTCCACAAAGGTTGCTCCAGCTATACTTGGACTTAAGGATGCATCAATTACTTTGTAGCTTTTAGCTTTACCTTCTAAATATTCCCTAGGTGTAATGGATTGGATTTCTCCATTGATTTTATTCAATAATATATTTACGGTATGGGAAAAAGGATGGATAGCTGTTGAGAATGGTGGTGCATATGCTAAGTCTAAATCCTTAATATTATCTAGGCTAGCACCTAGAGATATGGCCATAACCGCTATGTCTACCATCTTATCCACAGCACCCTCACCAAGAACCTGCAATCCCAATAGTTTTTTTGTATTTCTATCAGCAACCATTTTAAGGATAAAATTGGAGGCTCCAGGATAGTAATGGGCCTTATCATCAACAACAGCTGTAACGCTTACTACATCATAGCCTTCTATGATAGCAGCCTCTTCCGTTAAACCAGTTTTTCCAACATTTAATCCAGGAAGCTTAACCACAGATGTTCCAAGAACACCCTTATAGCTTAAGTCTTTACCATTAAGGTTTTGGGCCAATATTCTTCCTTCAATATTTGCAGAAGACCCCATTGGCGAATAGGTTTCTTTTCCTGTTAACTTATTCTTAACCATGGCACAGTCTCCAAGGGCGTATATGTCCTTGATATTGGTTTCCATATGCTCATTTACAATGATGGCTTTATTTCTTGCTAGTTGGATACCTGTATCGGCTAAAAAGCCAGTATTAGGCCTTATGCCTACTGAAATAATAACTGCATCTGCCTTCATGGTATTTCTACTGGTTTTCACCTTTTCAACCCTTTCATCTCCAAGGATTGCTTCTAATTTAGTTTCTGTAAAGGTAATAATTCCATGGTCAGATAAATGGTTCTCCACATAGCTTGCTATTTCCGGCTCAAAGCCAGGTAGAATTTGATGGGCCATGTCAATTACAGAAACCCTAACTCCTTGAGCCACCAAGTTTTCAGCCACTTCTAAGCCTATAAAACCTCCACCTACTACTAGGGCACGCTTAATTTTACCAGCTTCTATGGCTTCCCTTAAACTTATAGCATCTTCTGGAGTCCTCATAAAGTAAACGCCTTCTAGCTCTGTTCCTTCAATTGGAGGTTTAATAGGATCGGCTCCAGTAGCTATGACAAGCTTATCGTATGTATAGCTATTGCTTTCATTATTTTTTAAGTCAATAGCTTCTACTTCCTTTTTATCTGGGTCTACCCTTGTTACTTCAACTTGGGTTAAAACTTCTACACCTGTCAACTTGGAAAAGCTTTCAGGAGTATTCACTATTAAGTCTTGACGATTTTCGATTACATTTCCCACATAATAGGGTAGGCCACAGCCTGCATAGGAAATATTCTTCTCTTTTGTAAGTATAGTTACATTGATATCGTAATTATCCCTTTTTAGCTTTGCAGCTACCTTAGTACCAGCAGCTACACCACCTATTATCAATACATTCATGATGCCACTCTCCTTGCTAATTGATTAACGATCATCTTATCAACAATATAACACTTGTTTGGAAGCTGGTAAAATGATAAAATCTAATCATGTTTATAGGTAAAACCTATTAACAATAAATCGGAGTTTAATATTAGGAGGGTAAAAGTGACCATTAGGCATTTAAGGATTTTTTTAGAAGTAGTAAAAAATAAGAGCATGAATGCAGCAGCAGCTAAACTCTATATTTCCCAACCTACAGTAAGTCAAGCTATTAGGGAATTAGAAGAGCATTACGGAGTCCTATTATTTGAGCGCTTAAATAGGAGGTTATATATTACCGATGCAGGGAGAAGGCTCTTTACCTATGCTAAAAGCCTAGTAAAACAATTTGATGACTTAGAGGAAAAGATGTTCAATCTAAGTAAAAAAGAAAAAATAAGAATAGGGGCA
Source organism: Tepidimicrobium xylanilyticum (assembly GCF_900106765.1). NCBI lineage: Bacteria > Bacillati > Bacillota > Tissierellia > Tissierellales > Tepidimicrobiaceae > Tepidimicrobium > Tepidimicrobium xylanilyticum. The sequence continues at coordinate 123,253 of NZ_FNNG01000007.1, read as the reverse complement.
ACCATAACTGTAGGTGAGGCCATATTAAGTGATGTAATAAATAGATTTAACAAAAAAGAGCCCAATATAGAGGTATATTCCTATATGAATAATACTCGGCTTATTGAGAATAAGCTTTTAAAGTCTGAAATAGATATTGGAATAGTAGAAGGGCAAATAAAGAGTTCCGATTTAATTTCCATTCCAGAAGTTAATGACTATCTGGTCCTCATCTGCAGCACTAAACATCCCTTTGCAAGGAAGAAGACCATTAAATTAGAAGAACTTGCAAATGAAAACTTTGCTATGAGGGAAAAGGGAAGCGGAACAAGAGAGTTATTTGAAAGATATATGGCTGAAAATGGGTTAGATATAAAAATTGCCTTTGAGGGCAATAGCCCAGAGGCTATAAAAAAAGAAGTAATAAACAATAACTATTTAGCAGTAATCTCCATCTGTTTAGTAGAGGAGGAAGTAAAGAACTCCCAAATTCATATTATCGAATGTGCAGAGGGAGCTTGGGATAGATATTTCAGCATAGTGTATCATAAGGACAAGGTGTTAACTAAGGGAATGGAAAGTTTAATAGAAATTATAAGGGATTATAAAAATAAATCCACTCGTATAAAAACTGACTCGGAAAGTAGATTAATAAAATGAAGGCTTCCTATGGAAGTCTTTTTTACTTATATAGGTAAAACCTATAATTGTGATTATATTATTATATTTTAAATTAGATTTATAAAATGATACCATACAATGTAGAATGATTAACGTGCTGTAAATAATATGGACCACAATTAGGAGGTATGAAATTGATAAGAAAAGCTCTAATATTATTAGCATTGTTAATTCTTGCATTAACTGGATGTAGTAACAAAAGTGCCAATATAGATAGTAAAAATCAAGAAGCATATTATACCTTTATAGATTCCCTTGACAATTTAGTTATATTAGAAAAGAAACCGGAAAGGGTTGTATCTTTAGTAGGTTCTTATGCAGAGACATGGATGTTGGCTGGAGGGGAAATAATAGGAGCAACTGATGATGTGGTTAAAGAAAATCGATTTGAGGTATCGGATGAAATTAGTATTGTAGGTACTGTAAAGGACCCCAGTGTAGAGGAAATATTGTCCTTATCCCCAGATTTTGTAATACTATCCCCAGATATAGAAAATCAATTAAAGATGTCTGAAATACTCAATGATGCCAACATAGCTCATGCCTATTTTAAGGTAGAGTATTTTGAGGATTATTTAAATATGTTGTATATTTGTACGGATATTACAGAGAAGAAGGACTTATATGAGGAAAATGGACTGAAGGTTAAGGAAGAAATAGATGACATATTATCTAAAGTGGAGGACAAAGCCCAAGAAAAGCCCGCTGTATTGTTTGTCCGTGCCTTTTCCAGTGGAGCAAAGGCTAAAAAGGATGACAATTTGACTTGTAAGATGTTAGAAGATTTAGGAACTGTAAACATTGCTAATAAGCATCCATCTTTACTAGAAGAATTGAGTATGGAAGAGATAATCGAGGAAGACCCAGATTATATATTTGTTACCACTATGGGGAACACTGAAAAAGCCCTTGAAGCCTTAAAAAATGGAATTGAAAAAAATCCAGCTTGGAATAACTTAACTGCTGTCAAAAATGACAGATATATAATACTACCTAAGGAATTGTTCCACTACAAACCAAATGCAAAATGGGGTGAAAGCTATAGATACCTTGCAGAAATTATCTACCCAGAAATTTTTAATTAAGAATACTAAAAGCTATAACTTTTTTGTTATAGCTTTATTAGCTATTCTATTGCTATTCTTAATAGCATTGAGTATAAGCATTGGATCATCCAGCATACCATTGTCGAAAGTATATTCTGTTCTATTCAAAGGAGATGAAATTACAAAGGAATTTCAGATTATACACTATGTTAGGATACCCAGAACCTTAGCAGCCATATTGACTGGCTGTGCTTTATCCTTATCGGGGCTAATATTACAAACGGTTCTTAATAATGCCCTGGCAGGGCCAAGTATTATAGGAGTCAATTCAGGGGCAGGCTTGTTTACCACCCTGATTATGGCCTTATTTCCTTATTATATAGCTTTAATACCTTTAGCAGCTTTTGTTGGGGCCCTTATAGCCACACTATTGGTCTACTCTATAGCAAAGAAAACTGGAGCATCAAGGGTTACAATAGTACTGTCTGGTGTAGCAGTATCAAGCTTTATTGGAGCTATTACCGATACCATTTTAACCCTCTGGCCAGATACTGCCATAGGTAGGACCAGCTTTTTAATTGGTGGACTAGCTGGTGTTACCATGGATGGTATTAAATTACCCGGAGTGCTTATATTTATATCCTTTATATTAACTTTTATACTTAGCTACGATATGAACATTTTATCCTTAGGGGATGAAACGGCTAAATCCTTAGGATTAAAGGTTTCCAGCTATCGCTTTATATTTATCCTGCTTTCATCTTTACTTTCAGGTAGTGCAATAAGCTTTGCTGGATTACTAGGCTTTGTAGGACTAATTGTTCCTCATGCAGCTAGATTTATTATAGGATATGATAATAGGCTACTTGTTCCTGTTTCAGCCTTGCTAGGCAGCTTATTTACCCTATTTTGTGATATATTGGCTCGGACCTTATTTGCTCCCTACGAAGTTTCCGTTGGGATTATCATGTCATTTTTGGGAGGACCCTTCTTCATATATCTATTGTTTAAGCGAAAGAGGAGGCTTATAGATGATTAAATTAAAGGATATTACTGCTGGATATAATGGGATTGAGGTAATAAAAAATATCAACATATCCTTTGAGAAAGGAAGTATTACTAGCATAATTGGAAAGAATGGCTGTGGTAAGACTACTTTACTAAAAACAGCATCTAAGTTACTTAAGCCCTTCTCTGGTGATATTATACTCAATGGCGAAAGTATCTATAATATTCCTGAAAAGAAGTTAGCAAGAAAGGTATCTTTCCTTCCCCAAATGAGGAATGCCCCTAACATATCCGTTTATAACCTGGTTATGCACGGCCGATTTCCCTATTTAGGTTTTCCTAGAATTCCTCAAGCTGAAGACAGGGCCATGGTTGAAAGGGCTATGAAGAAGTTGGGAATTAAAAAATACAAAGATAAAAAGCTTAGGGAATTATCAGGAGGAGAGCGGCAGAAAGTATATATTGGAATGGTCCTTGCCCAGGATACGGATTATATATTTTTAGATGAACCAACCACCTATTTGGATATAAACCACCAGCTGGAGATACTGGATATTATAAAAGAGTTGAAGAGAATGGGAAAGGCAGTAATCATGGTCATTCACGATTTAAACAGTGCCCTTAGCATTTCAGATAAAGTCTGTTTAATGGATAGGGGAGAAATAGTAATATTTGATTCTCCTAAGGCTGTATATAGTAGTAAAGAAATAGAGCGAGTATTCCAAGTTAAGTGCGAGGAAGTAAATATGGATAAAAAGGGCCAAAGCCAATATATTTTTTCTATTTAAGACAGTAGATTTAGTCTACTGTTTTTAAATTTTTTGCCTTGTATTTATTTCCTCAGACCAACAAAAGATGGTTAAATTACAATGATGAATTTAACATATTTATAATTTTTCAAAATGTTTGGAAAAGATAAAACAATTATTGACAGAAGTTTTTGCTAGTGATAAAATAACATATGTTACATAACGTATGTTATTTAAAAATGTTCATTTTATAAACACTGCTTTTAGGAGGATAGTATGGCAAGAAAAACTGTTTTTACAGGGGAAGAAATCCTTGAAGCTGCTTTCAATATATTTAAAAATAAAGGCATAGATAGTGTTACTGCCAGGAATGTAGCATCCCATATGGGATGTTCCACTGCACCTATCTATGCAAACTTTAAGAATATGGACGAGTTAAAACAGAAGGTGTTGGAGAATGCATTTGACATATTGAGAGTATATACAGAAAAGGAATACACGGAAAACAAGTTTTTAAATATAGGAGTTGGCCTTCTTTGCTTTGCAAGGGATTATACCATGATTTATAAGACTCTTTTTATGGAAAACAGCAAATACAAATCCCTTTTTGAAAGCTTTGAAGATAGGAATATAAAATTGATGAAGATGGAGGAAACTTTGAAAGATTTTGATGATATGGAATTAAAGCAGATTCTTAATAAAATGCATATCTTTACCCATGGGCTTTCTGCTTTTCTTTGTGCTGGTATCCTTGAAGATAAAACTAATGAATATTTTATCGAAATCCTTATGGAAATGGGGCAAGATGTTATCATATCAAGATTGTGGAAGAAGGGGAAGCTTTAAAAAATTGTGGTTAATGAGGGGTTATTATGTATAAAAGAGGTGATGAAAATGAGATTAGTTATACATGATTTAGAAACAGAGGATTTTCAAAAGTTATTTCCTGATTTATTAAGTGACACAATGGTTATTTCAGATGATGGAACAATACATCATTGCATAGGGTGCTTTGGTTGTTGGGTAAAGACACCTGCAGCCTGTGTAATCCGGGATAAGTATGGAGATATGGGAGAGTATTTATCAAAATGTAAAGATGTAATTATTATTAGTAAATGCTGTTATGGTGGATTTAGTCCATTTGTAAAAAATGTATTAGACCGAAGTATTTCCTACATCCATCCTTATTTTGTAATAAGGAATGGAGAAATGCATCATAGAAGACGATATGATAATATCTTTAACTTGCAGGTATGGTTTTATGGGGAAAGCATTACAGAAGATGAAAAACAAACTGCTTTAAGATTGGTAAAAGCAAATGCTATAAACTTAGATTGTAATGTATATAGAGTTATATTTGTTGATAATATCACCGAAATGGAGGGAAAAATATTATGAAAATTGCCCTTATAAACGGAAGCTCCAAAGTTAAAGATAGCGCTTCAGCTTGTCTCCTCTATGAGCTGAGGAGCTTTCTAGACCATGATGATATTTCAATTTCTGAATATCACTTTAGAAAACCGCAATTGGATGGAGAAGAAATGGAGACACTGGCAGAAAATAATGTTCTAGTGTTTGCTTTTCCCATATATGTAGATGGCATCCCATCCCATATGTTGAATTGTCTTATTCAGTTAGAAGGCTTTTTTTCAACTATAAAAGAAAAGAATATTATTGTCTATTCTATTATAAACTGCGGATTTTATGAAGGTCATCAGAATGCTTTGGCAATTGAAATGATGAAGAATTGGTGCAAAAAAGCAGGACTGGGGTGGGGACAGGGTATCGGAGTTGGTGCAGGTGGTATGATTACAGCAGTAAAAAATGTACCAATTGGTCATGGACCTAAGAAAAATTTAGGGCTAGCCTTTGAAAAACTTGCAAGAAACATATTAAAAGGTTCATCAGGGGAAGATCTATTCATTACACCAAACTTCCCAAGAATTCTATATAAACTGGCTGCAGAAATAGGATGGCGAAAGACAGTTAAATTAAATGGGTTAAAGAGGAAAGATTTGTTCTTGAAAAAGTAGGTTTATTAGGACAAATAATTGAAGGAAATTATAGAGCAGACTATGAACATACATCAAACTAAGATTCCTACAAGGTCATAGCAACTCAAGATATAGAAATAGCAGGAAAGTTTGATAATATGCGGAGAATAAAGGGTGGAACCATTGACTAGACAGAATAGATAATTAACATAAGTATAAAAAATCAAGTGGTGTAAATACCACTTGATTTTATTCCTGTAATAGTTTATTGCTAAGTAATGGGAGTATATAGTGTTATATATTCTATTGTATAATGCTATTCTTTAATCTCGATTTTCCCCCCAGAATAAGATCCATCATCATAATTTTCATTGAATCTTATAACGCTAGCATCTAATCCGCGTTCTTTTAATCTCTCTACAATACCTTCCTTCATATTATTTCTTTCAAATGGGTTAGCTGTTTCTTTAACGCCTTCTACAACCTCATACCATTTTTCGAAAGGAATGCCAATTCCTATTTCATTAATTTTCCAGTTTGCAACTAAGCGAGTTCCAGGACATAATAACGTAATATTGATATCCTTAGTATTATATGGATAGGTAGTCAAGTCCTGACAAACTGCTTGAAGCCCACAAGTCCTTAAGTTAGATGTATAACCATTAAAGTAGGCATGTCCCTGTATCATTCGCATGATATTATATGGGCTGCTTACTACAATTACAACATGGGGTGCTTCTTCATAGTCATCAAGGGGCATAACTGCATATCCAACAGGTTCTTCTTTTAAGAATAACATGCTATCGCTAATGCTTTTTGATATTTCTATGTCGTGATAGATGTTTTTACTAAACCTTGCTTTACCACTTGCCATTGGTTCGGGTATTTCTCTCATCTTTAGAGCCATTGCTCCATTAGGACATGCTTGATTTTCTTTAGTTAGCTTCATAGATTTACCTTTACTTGCAAGTTGTACTGAGTTACAATAGGTTACTTTGCGATCTCTTTGAGGAACATCAAATTTTTTGAATTCGTCCTTATCGAAAAAAAATTTAACTCCTACTGGTTTACGGTCTAAATCTAAATACGATTCAATTATATCCACACTGAGTTTAATATCCATACTTTTCCTCCTTATCGAATCCATTAGCTATTTGACTACTCTTAATTATATCATTAAATATGATTAGGAATAATAGTATATCTTTATAGAAGCAACTTTATTATTGATAAAATTGATAGTCCAATCTCAGTATAGTATAAGCTATATGGGTTAAAGAAAAGTTAATTGATTTAGATTAGCTGTGAATCTTTATGTGGCATCATCCAGTTAGTTTTTTTATAGTAGATGATAAAAATTATCGAGCTAATAGTCCAAGTAAGAGGATATGCCCAATAAACAACCCTTATGTCTGCTATTATTTTAACCATTATGGTTATGTAGGATATCCTAATTAAACACCAGCTTATTAACATTACTAACATAGGGACATTAGTTTTACCAGCTCCACGGAGTATTCCAGAAATGCAATGGGAAAGTGCCAATAAAAAGTAAAAGAAGCTTATGGTTCTTGCTTGCATGACCCCATATCTTATAACTTCTGGGTCAGAACTAAAGAACCCTATTAGCTTAGGGGCAAATATCCATATAAAAATACCAATAATTTCTGCTAAAGATACTCCAACTATTATTCCAAAGCGAGCACCTTTTTTAGCTCGATCATATTTTTTAGCCCCAAGATTCTGTCCAATAAAGGTTGTAAGAGCTAAGCTAAAGCTAGTAATAGGCAAAAAAGAGAATCCTTCAAGTTTTGAATAACTGCCACTACCTGCCATAGCAACGGATCCAAAGCTATTAATATTTGTCTGAACTACTACATTAGCAAAAGAAATTACTGAATTTTGGATTCCCGTAGGAAAGCCAATTTTTATTAGGCTTTTGAGCATATTATAGTCAATTTTTATACTCTTTATGTATATCTTATAACAGCTATCAACCTTTGTCAGTTTTACAAATGCAAGAATTAGGCTAACAAATTGGGAAATTACTGTCGCAATAGCTGCACCTCCTATACCAAAATCGTATACAGCTACAAATAATAGGTCCAACACTACGTTTACAATTGAAGCTATTATCAGATAGTATAGTGGTCGTTTACTATCACCAATTGCCTGAAATATCCCCATACAGGCATTGTACATAACAATTCCTATTCCCCCAGCAAAATATAATCTCAGATATGTTACTGCATCTCTAAACACATCATTTGGAGTGCCCATTAATCTCAAAAACAATGGCGTAAATCCTACTCCAATGATTGTAATTATAATTCCAGCTATAAATCCAAAGGCAATAGTGGTGTGGACTGCAGTAGAAAGCTTTTTTTTGTCATCTGCACCAAAGTACTGAGAGATCAAAACTGATGATCCTATAAAGATTCCATTAATAAATCCTACGATTAAAAAAATAAGACTGCCTGTAGAACTTACTGCTGCAAGCGCTTCCTTACCAAGCACATTACCAACTACAAGGGAATCTACAACGTTATAAAGTTGCTGAAACAGCCTACCTAAAAAGATTGGGAATGCGAATAATATTATTTTTTTTGAAATTTTTCCTTCTGTCAAATTTTCTGTCCTCCTCAGTTAATTCCGTCTAATACCCCTTTTTAAAATCCCAGAGTAAAAGTAAAATATATCTTTAATAATATTTTAACATAAAAATCTGCAAAGCTGTGAATCTATTGGATAACAATATCGGATTAACATTTTGTTTTTTGGACCAAAACTCACTGATTTTCCATTATCATAGGCTTTTATTTTACCCTTGTTTAAGGTAAAATGTTAATATTTTTCTACTAACGTTTCTACTATTCCTTTTAGACAAATTCCATTGGTTTTACTTTACAGAATTAGTGCTTGATTGTAAAAGGGCGGGGATTAAATAGATGCAAAATTAAGGTTAAAAACAGTTAGGGCGGGATTTTCGTAATCCCGCCCCAACTATTGAAAAAGATTAGTTTTTTATCATTAAAAAGCAGTCCATCCTCCGTCAGCTACAATTGTTGCTCCATTTATAAACCGTGACTCATCAGAAGCTAAAAATACCATTATATTAGCAATATCTTCTGCTTCACCGGCTACTGGAAGGATTTGAAGACCTGTCATCAGTTTGTCTAATACTGCCTTATTTGGATTTCCTACAGAGTCTCCAATTTCAGTCTTTACACTACCTGGAGCTATGGCGTTGCATCTTATTCCTTTATCTTGGAACATATAGCCAATATGCTTAGTCATTCCTATCATTCCGTGCTTAGATGTAACATAGGCCATGCCTCCTCGGGCACCGTATAAGCCTCCTATAGAAGCTATATTTATGATATTACCAGATCCCTGATCAATCATATAATTTATTACACTTCTTATTAATTTCATTGGACCAGTTAAATTTACATCTAAGACCTTATTCCACATTTCATCCGTCATATTATCTGCAGAAAGATAATCATCTAATATACCTGCATTATTTACCAAAACGTCGATTCTTCCAAACTTCCCTATTGTTTTTTTCACTATTCTATTTATATCCTCATCAATTGATACATCTCCTGGTAAAGCATGAATCTGGCCACTTAGATTTTTAGAAGCCTCTACTAATTCCTCTAATTTTTCTTTTCTTCTAGCAATTGCTACGACTCTTGCTCCTTCTTCTGCAAATTTTAAAGCTCCTGCCCTTCCCATGCCAGAGCTTGCCCCTGTTAATATTACAACTTTATCCTTTAATTTCATTTTTTACCTCCTTTATTTGTAAATATTTATTTAAACTTTTCATTATAACTTTCTAAATATGTAAGATATTACTGGGGTTTATACAATATATTTCCATTAATAATAAAATACTATTCATTAAATACTTATCCGTGAGGAATAATGGATTTACCTTACTTTGTTATTTATTTAACATACCAATTATATTACAATATAGCGACTATTTCTATCCTATTTATTGATATATTTGTTAATTATCAATCCACATAATTGTCTATAATATATCTGCTTATCCTTCTATTGCTCTGTATAATTGTTTACTATTAAGCCTAATCAATTTGGACAATCAAACACTAATTTAGTAAAAACTAATAGTGGGTTGTTCAAATTGAGGAAAGAGATATCCAGAATAATTTAATACCTAATACCATTAACCGATGGTTTAGGTTAGGGGCTTAAAGAAAGATAAAGGATTAATTCAAAGTTATGATTATTTAACTTTTTAGCAAGAATCAGAATGAAATTTAAACTAGAAAGGAGCATTTTTATGCAAATATTTTCTAGGGAGATATTAAGAGAAATGATTAAGTATGAAACTTGAAAACGGAAAGAAAACCCAGGTTATAGGCTTTAGCCTTATAGACTTGATTAAAGTCTGTAATCCAATTAATTAATACATAGAATAGTTTTACCAAACATAAAATCAAGGTATAAAAGTATTATTATACGGTTAAAGATTTCTCGTCAGGTTAGATATAACCAATTTTCTTTAAAGCATAGAATTACTTATACCTTATAGAAACATGGAATTGGAGCTAAGGTGTGCTATTGCTAATATGTCTCACGATTTAAGAATACCCCTTACATCTATACTTGGCTATATGCAATTACTTGAAGATGAAAATCTGGCATTAGAAAAAAGAAATAATTAGATATTATTGAAAAAAGGGTGAAATCTTTACAAAGATTAATATCCAATTTTTACGATTTATCTAGATTTGAAGCAGGGGAGTACAAATTTGAGCTAAAATCGATAAACTTAAGCAATATAATTTCTGACACCTTAGCCTTACTTTATGTGGATTTTATATATAAAGAGATTGAATCTAAAATTGATATTGAAGAGAATATACCGACAACTATTGTTGATGTGCAGTAAGAAGGATTCTTTAAACTTAATAGAAAATGCTTTAAAATATGGGAAAATGTATGTGCATATACCTTAGTAGAAGATAAAGGTTATATCGTAACTACTTTTATAAATGATGCATCTAATCTTAATGAAGACTATATTAACCATATATTTGACCGTTTTTTTACAGCAGATGTTTCAAGGGGTGATAAAAGTACTGGACTAGGTTTGGCAATAACCAGAGAGTTAGTTGAGCAAATGGGTCATAATATTTATGTCAGTATAACTGATGAAAAAATCAATATACCAATCAAATGGAGGATACAGTACTTAGATTAAACTTACATATTATATAAAAATGATACCAAATTGGTAGCATTTTTATATAATATGTAATTGATCATTGATTGTGAACTATTTCCATACCCTGCTATATAAGTAGCATTTCTATAGAACCAGCTTGATTTAAAAGTGCTTTCATCATAGGTATGGGTAGCTTTAATAGTAGTAGCTTTTATTTCCCTTTCGTTTGGGTATGTGATAATATTTTCTGATATATTATTTATAAAGAGAATTAGCTACTATGTAAAGATGAACCTCTTGATATCTCATCAATCTTATTATAGCACATAATTTTCTCATATTTAAATTTTATTGATTAGTATTGCATATTTTTCTTTTTTATATAGCAAGCAAAATATTGAACCAATGCACTATTGATGGTAAACTTAAATTCAAAGATCTGAAATTAAATAAGAAATCAGTATAGTACTAATGTATGGAAGTATATGATGAACATAATATCTGTAGGGCAGTAATTAAAAGTCCCTATACAGATATTTTTTACGTAATTACATATAATTTTTTATTTAGATATAATCATTTTTAGAAGTTAAGGAGTGGTAAGATGCTAGATGAGGTATATAAGGAATATGGAGAATACTTCTATGTACCAATGACCCAGGGGTATAGTGTAGCCGTTCCTGTTACACTGGGGTGTAGTTGGGATAAATGCTTGTATTGTGATTTGAATCAAGGGAATAGGTTTAAGTTTTTTGGATTGGAAGAAATAGAGAATAGGTTAAAGATTTTAAATAAATTTTATTCAAACAGAAAAAAGCCTGTTGAAAGGGTTGTTATGGCGGGAGGGAATCCTTTTTGTTTGGATACCGATATTTTAATAGAAATAATCCATTTGATAAAAACATATTTTCCTCAGGTAAAGAATATTAGTAGTTTTGCTAGAGCTGATGACATTTTAAGAAAGAGCAAGGATGAGCTATTGGAGCTAAAAAAATTTGGCATGGGAGAATTGTCCATAGGAGTAGAATCAGGTAATGATGGAGTACTAGCTTTTCATAATAAAGGAATTACTAGGGAGGAAAACTACAGGGCTTTAATTAAACTAGAGGAATGTGATATAAGTTATTCAACCTATATTATGTTAGGCCTTGGTGGGAAAAGACTTAGCAAGGAAAATGCTATAGACACAGCTAGTTTATTGTCAATGGTTAATCCACAGGTGATTATAGTGGTTACTTTAGTGAGCTTTAAAGGTGCAAAATTAGTAGAAAAGATAAGGAATGGAGAATTTGAAAGATTAAGCGTATTGGATTCTATTAAGGAAGAAAAGATATTGTTAGAAAACTTACACATGAGAAATACTATATTCAATGCAACCCATAAGACTAATGCCTTGATATTAAAAGGGAAATTACCAGAACAAAAGGATATATTGCTCAATAAAATAAATAAGGCTTTAGAAGAATATGATCAGAGAGCTATGAGGAATAAGGAGATATATAAATGGAGGAATTGGTCCTTAGAGTAAGCTTTTTTAGCCAAAGTCAATAAAAGGCGAACATGCAAAGGGGTGGGTTTGTATCACCTTATTTCATATTTTAATTTAGGGATAGTAAAATTTTATATATTTTTGTTATGTAGACATTGCTAAAAAGAAGGGATTAAAAGGGAAGCAAAACCTAATGATGATCAAATTAAAAAAGTTAAAAAGAGGGGATACAGCAGCGACTTTGAGTTTATCTTGGGGTGGTGCAGGAGATAAAGATTTTAGATATCGATATGAGATAGGCAAAAAAAGAATGGGAGAATAAAATATTATTTCTAGAGACTAGTGAAGATAAACGTTCACCAGATTATATAAGATGGTATCTAAGAGTTTTTAGTGCTCTTGGTATATTTGAGAGAATAAATGGTCTAATTATTGGTAAGATTCAGGATGAAAAATATAAAGCGGAATATTTAAATGTAATGAGAGATAAAGTAAAAGGAGATGATCTCCCTATAATGTATAATATGAATTTTGGACATACAGTACTAATGTTTATTCTAGCCTATGGTGTTGAAGCTGAGATAGATTGTGACAATAAAAAGTTTAGAATCAATGAATCGGGAACAGCAGAAGAATAGGGGATAAACAAGTAAATTCCAGTACAGTATTAAGAAAGCCTCTTTTTATTAAAATTAAAAGGGGCTTCTTCTATACTTTTGACTCAATAGCACCTTTTTTATTTCTAAATTCCTTAGGAGAAAGTCCAGTATGTTTTCTAAATTGGCTTGTAAAGTAACTTTGGCTGTTGAAACCTACCATTATAGCTATATCCAGAATGGATTTATCCGTATTGCATAATAGGTATTTGCTTTTTTGAATGCGTACATGAGTAAGATAATCTGTAAAACTTATTTTTATACACTTCTTAAATTGAGTACAGAAATAACATTTACTCAATCCCACATGGTTTGCTACATCATCTAGAGTTAAATTTTCTCCTAAATGATCATGAATGTAGTCAACAGCTTTTCTAATATGAATATTGTCAATAGAAATAGCATATTGTCTTACCTGCTCTATGTATCCATGTATCATGATCCTGCCTATATCAATAACTTCAGTTCTTGATAAACTTTTCTCGATCAAATTAGAAAAAGCATGATATTTAGCTTTTGCGCTATAGGGAGATACTCCCTGCTTTATAACACTGTGACAAATCAAAAGGGAAAGGGATATTATATAACTTTTTAAACTTTGAAGATTGTTAATATCTATAACATTGTAAGCAGAATGTTTACAGAAGAAATCTTCATATAGTTTTAATGATTTATTTATTTTTCCATCTAATATGTTTTCAATGAAATTAAGTTCAAAGTCATAGACATTATAGATATTATCTAAATTTGGTTTGGGATAGTGTAGGCTATGAAACATATTATTAGTCAATGGATACACTCCTTTATAATGATAATCATTATCAACAAATAATGATATCATATCCATGTGAAAAAATAAATAAGAAATAAATTTGAAAAAAAAGAAAAATATTTGAGAAACTTATTAAGATTTCGTGTAATATATTAAGCGAAACTGATAATCATTATCAATAATATGGAGGTAAAATCAGATGAAAATGAGCATAGTATTTTCTTCTTTGACAGGAAATACGAAGAAGGTTGCATACCGGATTTTAGAGGTAATGCCTGAAGGTACAGATATATATGATTTAAAAGATTTAAATCATGAAATAGACGATGAGCTTTTAGTTTTAGGTTATTGGGTTGATAGAGCAAAACCTAATAAAGAAATGCATGAGTTTATGGAAAGGCTAGAGGGAAAAAAAGTAATTACTTTCGGTACCTTAGGAGCCTATCCAGATTCTCCCCATGCAATGGAGACTATAAAAAACACTAATAATATTTTAAATGATAAAAACGAAGTTTTAGGAAATTTCCTTTGTCAGGGAAGAATCAATCCCCAAATAACTGAAATGTTTATAAAAAGTGGGGGACCAACTGGTGTCCATATGATGACAAAGGAAAGAATTAAAAAGCATAAGGATGCTGCAAGTCATCCGGATGAAAAGGACTTTAAAAATGCACAAGAATTTGTAAAAAACATTATAAAAGACTATATGTAGGAGAGATTTTTAATGAAAAAAATTGCTATCTATGGTAAAGGCGGTATAGGAAAGTCAACAACAGTATCTAATTTATCAGCAGCCCTATCAAACCTAAACTATAAGGTTATGCAAATAGGATGCGACCCTAAGGCGGATTCAACAAAAAACCTTATGAAAGGGGAATTTATACCAACTGTTTTAAATGTGTTAAGGGATAAGGGGGATGATATTCAACTGGAAGACATAGTATTTGAGGGATACAATGGAGTATTATGTGTAGAGGCAGGAGGTCCTACACCTGGATTAGGCTGTGCTGGAAGAGGGATTATCACTGCTTTTGAAAAATTAGAGGAGTTAGAGGCCTTTGAAAAATATAAGCCTGACATTGTTATATATGATGTATTGGGGGATGTGGTTTGTGGAGGCTTTGCAATGCCGATTAGAAATCAGTATGCAAAAGAAGTTTATATAGTAACTTCTGGAGAGATGATGTCCATGTACGCAGCTTCTAATATATCTAATGCTGTAAGACAATTTAAATCAAGAGGATATGCAGAACTAAAGGGCTTAATACTAAATGCTAAGAATGTAGAAAACGAAATAGAATTAGTTGAAAAATTGTGTAAAGAGATTGATACAAATATATTTCATTATATACCGAGAAGTTACTTAGTACAGGAAGCAGAAAACAATGGCCAAACTGTAATAGAAAGATTTAAGGATTCAGATATGGCAACAATTTACATGGATTTAGCAAAAAAAATTATGGAGGTAGAGTAATATGAAAAAATTTAATTTCATTATTGGATTAATTTTAATTATGTCACTTTTATTAGTAGGATGTGGGAGTAATAAAATGGAGGAAGCATCAGATGAAAATACTGAAGCAGTTTCAGGTGCTAGTGAAGAAAAAGAAACAGCATCAGAAGATGTAACAGAGGTGCCGGAAGTCGAAGGAAAAAGAATAGTAGCTGGAACGGTCGCAGCAACGGAATTACTTGATGCCCTTGAAGTTGATTTAGTAGGAGTACCAACTTCATCTAAAGCTTTACCAGAAAGATACAAGGATCTTCCAAGAATAGGAAATCCTATGAAGCCTGATTTGGAAGCAGTAGTTTCAGTGGAACCCGACATATATATATCAGATGCAAATGTTAAAGAAACTATAGAAGAGATGTTTAAGGGTCAAGGTATTGAGCTTATATTTTTAACTAACAATTCCTATGAAGATGTGTTCAAGAATATTGAAATGCTTGGTGAAGCTCTAGGAAAGACAGAGAAAGCTAATGAATTAATAAAGGAAATGAGAGATAGAGAAGCTGAAATATTAACAAAAGTGAAGGATGATAAGCCAGAAGTATTAATAATATTTGGTACACCAGAAAGTTTTATGATAGCCACACAGTATTCATATACAGGAAGCTTAGTTGAAAAATTAGGTGGAGTTAATATAGCTTCATCACTGGCTCAAAGTCCAGCACCATATATTTCGTTTAGTTTAGAAACAGTAGCAGAACTCAATCCAGATATAATATTAAGACTTACTCATGCGAACCCAGAGGAAAGTAAAAAAGCCTTTGATGCAGAATTCTCTAAAGGATTTTGGGTAAACTTAGATGCTGTTAAGAGTGGGAATGTATATGACCTAGATCCAACATATTTTGGTGTAACAGCAAATATGCAGGTGATGAAAGCTTTAGAGGAAATGGCAAAAATATTGTATGAAAAGGAGTAATACTCATGCAAAGTATTTTTAAAATAAGGAAAATTGATAAGAGAATTTTTATCCTAGCGGGTTTGATTTTCCTGTTATTTATATCTTTATTATCCATAAGAATGGGAAGTGTTGAATATACTTATTCTCAAATATTAAGAGTACTATTCAGCAATGAAATGACAACATATAAAAATATTTTGTATAATGTCAGATTACCAAGAATTATAATTGCTGGAATTGTAGGTGCTAACTTAGCTGTAGCAGGATGCCTCCTTCAATCAGTTATGCAAAATCCATTAGCAGATCCTGGTTTAACCGGGGTCTCTTCTGGAGCTAGTTTAGCTGCAATTATAATTATGCTCATATTTCCACAGTATACTTATTTAGTTCCAATGGTAGCTTTTTTAGGTGGAGCTATTGCCTGTGCACTAGTATATAGCTTGGCTTGGAAAAATGGGATAAAGCCAGTTAGGATTGTACTAGCTGGGGTTGCGGTTAATGCTATTTTAGGTGGAGGCACATCTCTACTTTCTATTTTATATTCAGATAGGATTCAAGGAGTCCTTATGTGGGTAAATGGCAGTATTAGTGGGAAGACCTGGGCGGATGTTAGAGTTTTAGCCCTATACAGTTTTATTGGCATAATTTTAGGCATCCTTTGTATTAGAAAAGCTAACATATTGCAGCTAGGAGATGAAATGGCATCTAATTTAGGAGTAGATATAAATAAGTATAGATTATTAATATCATTGGTGGCCGTATTTTTAGCAGGCATATCAACAGCCATAGTTGGAATTATTGGATTTGTAGGGTTAATAGTTCCTCATATATCAAGGCTTTTGATAGGTTCTGATTATAAATATTTATTGCCTTTAAGTGTTATTTTGGGAAGCAATTTATTACTATTAGGAGATACCTTTGCAAGAACTATTGCAAGACCTGTAGAATTGCCAGTTGGCGTTATTATGTCAGTTATAGGTGGTCCATTCTTTTTATATTTATTAAGGAGGAGAAGGGCATAATGGTAGAGGCAAAAAAATTAAAAATAGCTTATGAGGAACGAGTAGTAATAGATGATTTCTCTTTTCATATCAAAAAAGGAGAAATGGTATCAATAATTGGTCCAAATGGGTCAGGTAAATCAACTATTCTTAAAACAATATCTAAATTAATAAAGCAAAAAGAGGGCGTTATTTTTTTAGACAAGGAAGATATGAACACTATAAGTATAAAGAATTTAGCTAAGAAGATGTCTTCACTTTCTCAACACAATAGAAATCCAGAGGATATTACAGTTAGAGAGCTAATATATTATGGAAGGCTTCCCCATAAAAAATGGTATGAAAGAAGAACCAAGGAAGATGATGAAATTATGAAATGGGCAATTACTCATACATCTCTACAGGGATATGAGGATAAAAGGGTTTCCGAATTATCAGGGGGAGAAAGACAAAGGGTTTGGATTGCTATGGCCCTAACTCAAAGGTCAAAGATTTTATTATTGGATGAACCTACTACTTACCTTGATATTTGTCATCAATTAGAGGTTATGGAATTGGTTAAAGAACTAAATAAAAGGCTGGAGTTAACTGTTATTATGGTATTACATGATTTAAGTCAGGCAGCAAAATACAGCGATAGATTGCTTGTTATAAAAGAAGGCAAATTAGTAGCGGAAGGTAAGCCTTTTGAAATTTTAACAGAAGATTTAATTAGATATGTTTATAATGTTGAGGTTTGTGTTTGTAAGGATTTATTAAATGGAGAAATAATAATACATCCTATAGGAGTGTGCAAAAGTTTTAGAAAGAGGTGTAAATATGAAGCTGTTTAGCATAGACAATTTGTCCAGATTATCTCAGATAGAGAAGTCTGAAGATATACAGTCTTTATCCCATGCAATATTTCCAGGGACTCATTGCCCTTTATTTGGAGTAGCAATGATAGCATCTTTTATTGAGGATTTAGTTGTGATAGTAGTTGGAACGCAGGAGTGTACATATTACGCAAAGGATTTTGCCTATCAAAGACAATGTGGTAGGGACAATTTTTATTCCCTTGTAGCCAACAAACATGATATTACTTTTGGTTGTGGTCAAAAGATAAAAGAGGCTATTTTTGAAATTGATAAAATTATAAAACCTAAAGGAATAATGATAGTTTCTACTTGTGTTCTAGAAGTAATAGGGGAAGATTTTATTTCTTTAGGTAAGGAAGTACAAGATAAAGTAGACGCAAAAATATTAGTTGTCCCAACAGAACACTTTAAATGTAATAGCCATATTCCAGGAATGGAAAGGACATTAGAAGAGCTTATAACCCTTATGGAAGATTGTAAACAAGAAAAAAATACTATAAATATATTAGGGCATAGGCAGTATGGGGTTGAAAATACTGAATTAATGAAGCTTCTAATTGAGGAAGACATAAAAATAAACTCTGTAATACCATCAAAAACTACAATAGAGGAGTTGAAGTTTGCACCAAAGGCTAGTTTAAATATAGTTACGGATTTTGTAGCCTTATCTATGGCTAAAAAAATGAAAGAAAAGTTTAATATACCTTATGTATATTTTGATAGGCATTTAACCATAGAAAGAATAAGGGAAAAATACTCACAAATAGAGAAGACTCTAAATGTGGATTTATTATCAAAATTAAAGCATAAGGAAGAAGAACTAAAAAGCTTAATTGAAGAAGCAAAAGTTGAATTAAAAGGTAAAACATTTATATATGGTAACACTCCTATGATGGCCTTTGAAGTAAGCAGTTTTTTATGTGATTTAGGAATGGAGCCTATTTTGATACAAGTTAGAGAACTGTATGAAAATGACCATATTTACATGAGGGAAATAAAATCCTACGGCTATGATCCTTTTGTTAGCAGAATAGCCAATATAGCACCTATGCAATATATATATGATGAGTGTAGTCCAAATTTTTATTTAGGTCATGAAAATCCAGTGAATTTAGCAAAAAGAGATATTGTTCAGGTTACCCTAGATGAAGTAACTAAAAAACTTGGCTATGAAATACCAATAGATTCAATAAAGAAAATACTATTGTCCTTAAGGGAACACCAAGAGCTAAAAGAAAAGATGATGAACTTAATGGCAAAAGGGGGTAACAGACATGGAGTTATGCAAATTTTTTCCAACACCGTCAGATAGAATGGGTACCATATGGACATTGAGCACCATAAAGGATGCGTATGTTATTGAGTTTGGGCCAGCAGGAACCACCCATTTTGCTGTAGAAGGACTTATGCAGTTAAATGCAGACCATAACGCTAATATATATACAACTCATATTAGTGAGACCGATATTGCCTTTGGGAAGCAGGATAGATTAGAAAAGGCCATATTGGAAATAGATAATCAATATAGACCTAAATATATATTCGTTATGGCATCTTCAATATCATCCATTATAGGTACAGATATTGAAAGTATCTGCTTTGAAATGCAGCCTAAGGTGAATTCAAAGCTAATACCTATAACCACTGGAGGATTTAACGGAAACCATACATTGGGGATAGAAAATACTTTAAATATGCTTTGTAAGGAAATTGTGAAGGAGCCTAATTATAAGAAGTTACAAAGTTATAATATTATAGGGAATAATGCAGATACCTTTAATTTTTTGTCCGATGCAGAGGAAATTAAGCGTTTGATGAAAAATGTTTTTGATTGTAATATAAATACTATATTTACTGCCTATACCTCCATAGATGAAATAGAGAAAACAACAGAAGGACAAATAAACTTAGTTTTAAGGAGGGAAGGATTAAAAGCAGCTACAACCCTTCAAAAAGAATACAATATGAATTATTATTATGGAAGACCTTATGGCTTAGAAGGAACTACTCGTTGGTTAAGAGAAATTGAAAAAATGTTGGGAATTACTGCAAATGAAGATTATATCAACAAAAAAACTAAAGAATTAAGAAAACATATAACAAGCTATAAATTTATGGTTAGAGAAATAAAAAATAAGTCAGTTATATTGGTTGGAGACTATGATGTGGTGATAGGATTAGCAAATTTAGTTGAAGAATTGGGACTTAAAGTAGAAGGCATAATAGTCAAACATAAGCTAAGTAAAGAGGTTAAAAATTTAATACCTGAAAAATGGAAGGATATAATTAAGATTGATTTAAATGAAAGAAGGTTGGAAGAATACTTAAGTTCAACTCCTTCATACTTGTTGCTAGCAGATGGAGCTACACTAAAATTAGATAACAAATCTAAACTTCATCTACAAATTGCCAACCCTAATTTTTCAAAATACAACATATATCCTTATACTCCCTTTGTAGGATATAATGGCGTTTTGCATATTATCCAATGCCTAATTGAATTGGAGAGGAATAGAATTAAAACCCCTTAAATCAAGGGGTTTTTTATATAAAATTATGTTCACCATTGTTAAAAGCTGATAAGTTCAGTGACCCTAAATTTGAAGATATTAGATGCTTTGACTCTTGCCAGAAATTAGTATTCTATTACTAGAAAGACGATTTAGAATATTGTATAATAAAATTATAAGTAAAAATTTCATATATATATATATATATATATAGGCAATGAACATAGAATTATATGTGAGGTGGAGAGTAATGAAAGTAAAAGTGTGCATGGGCTCCAATTGTACCCTACTGGGTGCTATGAATCTATTAGATCAGATTGAGGATTTGAAAAAGCTTACTAGTAGGGATGATGAGTATAATGATAGGGAGCTTGATATTGAAGTTGTTAAATGCCTAGGTTATTGTAAAGAATCAAAGGGTAATATTTCACCTGTTGTAGTTATAGATGATGAAGTAGTATATAATGCAACCGGTCAAATAGTTATGGAGAAAATATTAAAACAAAAAAGCAAGTAATATAATAGGAATCTACAGAAGAAAAATGGATTTGGAGGACGAGTAATGAAGGAAAGTTATGTTGAGCTTGTAAATATTAGAAGAATGGTTTTTGCTGAAATAGCAAGGATAGCTTATAATGATATTGATCTTAATGAATTAGAAAAAATTCCATATAAGATAATACCTGGAGAGGTAGCTAAGTACAGAGAAAATATATTTAGGGAACGAGCAATTATTGAAGAGAGATTAAGATTGACTATGGGACTTGATGCAAGACATTTAAGTGAATTTACCAGAGTAACCGATGGAATTGAAGAAGTAAATGTAGATGAAATGATGTTTATTCCTCCTCTGGTAAATGTTATTACTTTTGCTTGTGAGGCATGTCCTGAGAGAGCATTTGTAGTAACAGATAATTGTCGAAAATGCTTGGCTCATCCGTGTACATATGTATGCCCTGTAAATGCTGTTTCAATTAGCAAGGATAGAGCTATTATAGATAAGGAAAAATGTATTAAGTGTGGAAAATGTAAAGAAGCTTGCCCATATAGCGCTATTGTTGAATATCATAGACCTTGTGCACAGGTATGCGGGGTAAATGCTATTGAAAGTGATGAACTAGGTAGAGCTAAGATAAATGAGGAAAAGTGTGTTTCATGTGGTCGTTGTATTACTCAATGCCCCTTTGGAGCAATTGCTGATAAATCACAAATCTTTCAATTAATTAAAGCTTTAAAATCAAAAGATAATGTGTATGCAATTATTGCGCCATCATTTATAGGTCAATTTGGAGTACTGGCAAGCCCTATGCAAATATTTGAAGGAATTAAAAAACTTGGTTTTAAGGATGTAGTAGAGGTTAGCCTCGGTGCTGATATAACTACCCTTCGTGAGGCTAGGGAGTTTTTAGAAAAAGTTCCAAATGAAAATCCTTTTATGGGGACTAGCTGCTGTAACTCCTGGACGATGATGGTAGAAAAAATGTTTCCTGAACAATATAAATATATATCTGACTCTGCATCTCCTATGGTAGAAACAGCTAAGTATATTAAGAAAAAGGATCCAGATGCAATTATCACATTTATTGGACCATGTATTTCTAAGAAATTAGAAGCTTTGAGGGATGATGTAAAAGATTATGTACACTTCGTTATAACTTTTGAGGAACTTATGGGTATGTTTGTTGCTAAAGATATTGAATTATCTGAAATAGAAATCGATGAAGAAATTCAATATGCCTCTAGCCTAGGTAGAGGATATGCAGTAGCAGGTGGTGTAGCTGAAGCTGTAAAGGAAACAGCACGTTTGCTCGAACCATCTAGAGAAATAAAAATAGAGTCTGCATCTAATCTTCATGATTGTGTAAAACTAATGAAGCTTGCTAAGGCTGGATTGAAAGATGGATATCTTCTTGAAGGCATGGCATGCCCTAATGGATGTATAGGAGGTCCGGGAACATTAGCATCATATAATAGAGTCAAGAAGGCTGTAGCAGAATTTAAAAAACAATCAGATTATGCTACACCTTTAGAAAATGAAAAGATAAGTGAAGATCTGAAACGCTAGGTAATTCTAGCGTTTTTTGTTTGTGAAAGATGTTGCTAAAGCAATGGGTAAAATATATATAAATCATTAATAAAAAAATAAAGGAGAGCTATCTATGAGCAAAAAAATATCGGAACTCTCAAATAAAACTAATCTATCCTTAAAAGATAGGCTTAAGATACTAGAAGAGTTATATTGGGCCGATTGGAATGAATTAAGTTTGGAGGATATTGATATAATATTTGAACATTTGTCGTCTGACGATTTGGGAATTCAAGAAATGTCGAAAACACTATCCCTGTATAACAATATATCAGGTGCTTATATTGAAAAATTTGCCCACATAATAGCAAATTATTATATTAACGATAGAATCAAATTTTTCAAGGCTTTAAATTTAAATAGAGATGAAGCCATACATTTAGTATATATATTTAGGTCTAAGAATATCTTTGAGGATGAAGAGAAAGAATATAAGGAAATAGAATCTACAAATCAACTATCAGATGAAGAGCTAGAAGCAGCCCAAAATTTTTTTACCATGTATAAAACTATTTGCAATACCTGAGTATAGTCATCGGGAAGTTTTCCCGATATTGGCATGTATAGAATTGTGAAATAATATTGGGGAATATTATCAAAAGGAAGGATTTTAAGGTAAAAATCTAGAATATTACAATTGGACAAGCCATGGACAGATAATTGAATGTAAAGGAGCTATTTTAAATATAAACGACGGAACTCTCACTTATAATGGAGAAAACATAGAGCTAACCAAAAATGAGTTCAAAATACTACAACGTCAAAGAAGATTTCCATATGAAAGTATAGAATATATGTGTGAATAGAGTTAAAGGCATGGCAGAGAAGAAAATCAGTATTTTGCGAAAGGGTGAGGATATGAATTTAACTACAATCGGCATTAGAATTGCAACTTCTTGGATGGTCATGTATCCTATAATATGTGGAGTAATTCCTACTGTTATACTTCATCAGACAAATTTAAAAGGTATGAAATTCAAATAGATTTAAAGCAGGGAGGATCGCATATGCTAAATTATAAAATGCTAGAAGATATGAATATTGAAATTTTACACTCTGCATTTATAAAGGCTTTTTCAGACTATCAGGTAGAAATGAAATTACCTTTATGGAAGTTTAATAATATGTTACAGAGAAGAGGTTATTCGTCTAGATTTTCTATAGGTGCATTTAAAGGTGACGAGCTAATAGGATTTATTTTTAATGGAGTTCGCAATTGGAGGGGCAAAACTACTGTTTATGATTGTGGAACAGGAGTAATCCCTGAATATCGAAAACAAGGGATTACGAGTAAAATGTTTAGCAAGGTTTTAAGTCTTCTTCATGAGAATAATATAGAGCATTATTTACTTGAAGTAATTCAATCTAACGAACCTGCAGTTAATCTTTACAAGAAGCAAGGTTTTATGATTACAAGAACTCTTTCATGCTTTCGAATTGATAAGGATTTTATCAAAGAAGCTCCTGATTCTTCTATAAACTATAAGTCATATGATATTGAGCTAATAGATTGGGAGTTATTTAAATCTTTTTGGGATTTTGAACCTTCTTGGCAAAACTCAATTGATTCCATAATGGCTGTTTCTGATTTATTTGAAGTAATTATTGCAGAAGTTGATGAAAAGACTGTTGGATATGGAATAGTTGATAGAATTACTGGTGATATACCTCAGTTAGCAGTTCATGAGGATTATCGTTGCAAAGGAATAGGTCATAATATTTTGAAAAGACTAATACAGTGTACTGAATCACAGAACTTGAACTTTCTTAATATTGATGATAAGTGTGTTAGTAACATTAAATTTCTTCAAAGATTAGGTTTTGATAATTTTATAGACCAGTATGAAATGATTTTAAATATTTAAACAAAGATGTTAAAATTTCACCTTGATATTATAGTTAAAATATCAATGGTCATAATCATATTTATAATTGTTACAGAACATTTATATTATAAGAACAAATACGTTCTTATTGTATGGAATCAGGCTTGAGTTATAAATAATTCAAGCCTGATTGTTAATTTATAGTCTTTACTACTTTTATTTAATCTCATTATCCTCTTCACCCAAAATAGGGTGCCATACTCGATTCAATAATTCCTGAGTATCTTCATTGCTATTAATAATATTAAATTTCTTATAGTCATTTATTATGTTTATGAGAGTTGCTTCTGTCAGTTCATCTTCTATGCCAAAATAACATGCATCCATCAATTTATACACCAAATCGAATTCGCCTGATACCCAGTTGTTTTCAAATAATAACTCAGTAGCTTCTTTCTTGTTTTTTTCCATCCATCTTGCTGCTCTTTTAATTGCTCTAGTGACCTTTTTTGCAGTTATTGGATTTTCTTTTACAAAATCACCATTTAATGCATGAACACAACATGCTTCCGTTTGAAAATCTGCATCGTAAGTTAACGATCTAATGTACTTTATTTTTCCTTCTTTTATAAATTTCTCAGCAAATTGGTCTGATAAAATGGCACCTTGAATTTCGCCACTTTCCATAGCTAGGATTACAGCACTTGATTCTACTGGTTTAAATTTTACTTCATTTATATCAATATTGTCATGATTCAAAAATCTTAGTCCTATATTGTGGTCACTACTACCTATTCCATCAGGAACTCCAATGGTTTTTCCTATTAAGTCCTTAGTGCTGTTAATATTACCATCGGTTAATACATATAGCGACTTGCACCCTGTATGGGCACCTGAAGTAAATATCATATTGACCCCATTTATAGTAGGCACTAATAGTGCAGCTATATGTCCTGTAGTGACCTGTACCTGATTAGTGCCAGTAGCGTCTATGGCTTGATTAACAGAAGTTATTTCTACATTAATACCTTCTTCTTCAAAATATCCTAATACTTTAGCAATTCCAGGTGCTGAAGTACAAAATCCACCATTATAACCTATTTTAATAGTTTTTCCATACATTGGTTCCTCTTTCCACAATTCTTCTTCTGTTTTTTCTGGTTTATCGAGTTCATTGATTAATTCTGAAGAGGTAATATTTGAATTATCTTTAAGTACATTGTTTGAACAAGCTGTTAAAACTGAGCTTAAATACATAATACATATTACTAAAGTAATTATTTTTTTCATTTTTATATCCCCCTGATTAATAATTTAGATTTTCCATAATCTCTTTTCTATAATTTATAAATTCATCGCTCATTCTATTGCGCGGATAAGGCAAATCTATTCTTATGTCCTTTTTTATTTTTCCTGGTCTTGGAGCCATGGTTACTACTCTGGTACTCATATAAATAGCCTCGTCAATGTCGTGGGTTACCATAATCATAATGTGGCGATTTGATTTCCACATAATCAAAAGTTCATCTTGCATATTCATTCTTGTAAAGGCGTCTAAAGCGCCCAAAGGTTCATCTAAAAGAAATACTTCGGGTTCATTAATCATTGTTCTAATTAGTGCTACTCTCTGAGCCATACCTCCGGACAATTGATGAGGATAAGATTTTCTAAATTCATCAAGTCCAATGATATTAATTAGTCTATCAACCTCTTCTTTTTTTTCCTTATATTTACCTTGTACTTTCAGACTAAAAGATACATTATCTTCAACGGTAAGCCAAGGGAACAAAGTGGGTTCTTGAAAAACGATGCCTCTATTTGGACTTGTGCCCTTTATGGGCTTGCCGTTGAGCAAGATACTTCCTTTAGTAGGAGGAATTAGACCTGCAACAAGCCTTAATAGGGTAGATTTACCACAACCCGATGGTCCTACAATAGTTACAAATTCACCATCTTTAATATTTAAATTAACATTCTCTAAAGCAACTGTAACTCCTTGAGCATCAGTTCTTATGTAGGATTTACAAATTTCTTTGAGCTGTAAAGTATAATTACTTTCTTCAGCCACTAAGTCACCTCCTCCTTCCACTTTATTACAGTTCTTTTGACTTTTGTAAGTATCCAATTAACTATTATAAATGTAATGCAGATAATTATTATGGCTGCATACATTTTTGAGTACTCAGCCCATGATTTTTGCCAAGAAATGTACCAACCTAATCCTGACTCAACACCTAACATTTCTGCAACAAGCAGTGCTGTACATGCGGAACTCATCCCTTGTATTAATCCTTGTAAAATATTCGGAAGAGCAGCTGGGAGAGCAATTCTAGTAACTAATTGAGTATTCTTTGCACCTAAAGTTTTTGCAGCATCGAAATAATCATTGTTAACATTGTGAATTCCAGTCATTGTGGCAAGAGTTACCGAAAACCATACTCCCAATGCAATAATAAATACGGCGCCTTTGAATAAACTAGAAGCTATAACCATTACCACTGGTATCCAAGTTGTAGAAGGAATAGGGCCTAGTAATTTCATGAAAGGAGCTATCCAATAATGTACTTTTTTGTTATAGCCAGATAGTATTCCGGTTACAAGACCTATAATCGCTCCTATGAAATATCCTGTAAATAATAATATTAAAGAGTTTTTGACACAATCCAATAAATAAACTCTATCAGCCCATGCTGCATTTATAACTAAATCTACCCATGGGAAATAGGGGAGAATTAGGATTCCAGTTTTTAAAGTTAGATAATCATAAGTCATCAATAATAAGAATACAAATGAGTAAAAAGGAGCTTTAAATCTAAGCTTGGCAAATATCTTTTTATTGGATAATCCACCTATAAAGAAAAAGAATACGCCAGTAATTAAAAGACCAATAAAATAGGCGTATGTAGTAGTATGTTTATTGATCCCATAATTTGGGACTAACAGATATTCTAATAGGTGAATTATCCCAAATAATGTAGGTGAAAGAGCTATAATATAGTCAAGGATTTTTTCTGATTTTGATTTGGCTTCTAATTTTAAAATATCTTCTCTTGTTAAATTTTGTACATTTTCCAAAGTATCACCTCTTATATAATTGATGGAAATTAACAAACTAACATATACATCTTTTGATACATCAAGTACTTTATACCATATGTTCCAATTAATGAGAAACTAATTTTATCTATAGATTAAAACTTAACTATTAATTAATTTCATGAATATTTTCTTCTAATGAAAAAGGTTAATATTTTGTCATCTTATCCTTATATAAATGGATAGAATAAGAAAAAATTTTATTATAATATGAATAATTTTATATATTTTTGGTATTTATTTGGATAGTGACTGGTTATGAATAAAGTTTGAAGTATCGAAAAAAATAATACTAATTTAGAAGTAAGTACTGATTTCAATGAAATAATAATTTTATCTTTTTTTATAGGGACAAAATGTATTGGGTAAAAATATAAATATAATTTTTAAAAGTATTATTTAGGAGGAATAAGTTGATGACTTTGCCACCGAATGAACAAAAGCTAAGCCCCTATAGATGGGTGGTTTGGGGGATATTAGTATCTATTTATTTGATTGTATTTTTTCATAGATTATCAGTTGGGGTAATTGCAGAGGACCTTGTCAGTACCTTTGGAATGAGCGCTACACAAATTGCAAATTTAGGTTCTATGTATTTTTATGCCTATACAATAATGCAAATTCCATCTGGCATTTTGGCAGACTATTTAGGGCCTAAGAAGACAGCTATAATAGGTTGTATAGTTGCTGCCATTGGTTCAGGGATATTTTCCTTTGCCATTAATGTACCAATGGCATACGTAGGTAGGTTATTAGTTGGGCTTGGGGTATCGGTAATATTTTTATGTGTACTAAAGATTCAATCAAACTGGTTTCTTGCAGAAAAATTTGCTACAATGAGTGGCCTTACCAGTTTTATAGGCGGGTTAGGAGGAGTTCTTGCTCAAGGACCTCTTTTGATGGTAGTAGGTCTAATGGGATGGAGAAATTCCTTTCGTCTCATAGGAATTATAACTTTTGTATTTGCTATTTTAACTTTAATATTCGTTAAAAATACTCCTACTGAAATGGGCTTACCTGAAATTAACCCACAACAGATCCAAGCAAGTAAAAGAGAAGAAAACATTCTATCTCAATTATTTGCTATAATAAAGAATCCTAGAATTTGGGCGCCTTCTATTACCTTTGGTGGTATAAATGGAGGATTTATGCTCTTTGCAGGAACCTTTGGGGTTTCATATATTGCAATTGTCTATGAGGTGAACAAAATTTTAGCAGCTAATATGGTTTCCATGCTTTTAGTTGTTTCCAGTATAGCAAATTTATTCATAGGGAAGATTTCAGATACTTTAAGAGGAAGAAAAGGGCCTTTATTAGTGCTTGCTGTGGCAGCAGTAATAGGGTGGGGAATATTGGTATTTTTGAAACCACCCCTGTGGTTTATGTTTGTATTTGTAGTTTTAATTGGCATTTCATCCTCTATTGGAGTATTATGTTGGTCATTAGGGAAAGAAGTGAGTGACCCAAAACTTGCGGGAATGTCAATATCGATAGTAAATGTTAGTGGATTCTTTTTTGCAGCCCTTCTTCAGGTAATCTGTGGAAAGCTCATAGACATCAATCTTTCTAAGGGGTTACCTATGGATATGGCTTATACAAATGCTTTTATAGTTCCTGCAATATCTTCTTTTGTAGCTCTAATATTTGCATTATTATCTAAAGAAACTAAATGTGAGAATATCTATACTCAGTAGAAGTCAGTAAATACTTAAGAATTGAATTGGACTTTAAAACCCTTAAAAGTATCTTGTTTGGATGCTTTAAGGGTTTTATTGAATCCACATCAAGAATTTGATATCATGGCCTTAGATTTATTAAAATAAATATGCTTAAGATGAATAACTTGGTATTACATAGAGAGGTTGTTTTATGGAATATAGATATGGAAAAAATATTAATTACGAGGATTTTTCAAGTGGGCGTGTTCTATATCATATAAGCGGTATGACTAACTTTCCAGTAAGGTTAGCTCAGGAGATATATGGAAGATGTATAGAATACTCTCGTAAAAAGAATAATATTTGTTTATATGATTGTTGTTGTGGAGGAGGATATCTAGTTACTGTACTGGGTTTTTTAAATCAAAATACCATAAGTAGAATAATTGGAAGCGATATAGATTTAGAACTACTTGAAGTTGCGAAGAAGAACTTATCCTTATTGAGCGAAGAAGGGATGGACAACAGGATAAAAGAGATAGATAATATGATTGTAAATTATAATAAAGAATCCCATGCAATGGCAAAGGAAAGTGCAATTATTTTAAGAAGTATGATTAAAACCCCTATTCAATATGAAGTTTTTCAAGCTGATGCATTAAAGGAGATTAAACTTGAAATTAAACCAGATATTATAATAACAGATGTTCCTTATGACCAATTGGTGGACTGGAAGGGTAGCGGAGAAGGCCTTGTAAATAGATTATTGGATGTTCTTTATGGAGCTTGTACTTCGGATACAATAATAGGCCTCTCCATGAATAAAAAGCAGAAGGTAAAAAATGATAAATTTATCAAGCTAGAGAGACAAAAAATTGGTAAAAGGAAATTCGAAGTATTAAGAAAGAGATAAGGTTATTAATTGTTATATTAAATTTTTTAGGGTAAGTATAGTGTGAGAAATTTTTTAAGAAAGGGGATAGTTATGAAAAGAGTAGCTATTCTAATAGAAGACCTATTTGATGAAAGGGAACTCATATATCCATATTTTAGGTTGTTAGAAGAGGGTTATAAAGTAGACTTAGTAGGTACTGATAAGGATACAGTCTATGTATCTAAATCTGGACTAAAAGAAAAGAGCACCCATTCATCTAAGGAAGTTTTAGCTAGGGATTATGATGCAGTCATTATACCAGGAGGCTTTTCACCAGACAATATGAGAAGATGTCCTGAAACTGTAGAATTTGTTAGGGAAATGTATAAGGCTAATAAGTTAGTTGCTGCAATTTGTCATGGACCTTGGATGATGGCATCAGCATGCGATCTTAAAGGTAAAAAGGTAACATCCTTCTTTTCAATAAAGGATGACTTGATTAATGCAGGGGCTGAGTACTTAGATGAAGAAGTAGTAATTGATGGCAACTTAATTACTTCTAGAACACCAAAGGACCTGCCTTCATTTTTGAAAGCAATTATTAAAAAGCTAAATGACGTTTAGAGTAATAAAGTATGGATAAAGCCATAAAAAGAGGATAAAACATCCTCTTTTTTTATTTAAATTCACAATCATTTAGGATACTTTTGTTATCAAAGTCTCCAAGTTAGAAAATAAGGGAGTTGTACGATTCCATTAGGAATGATATAATTAAATTATATTTCATAAATGGAGGTCATTCAGATGTTAACTAGTAATGCGCAGCAATTTAGAAGTTATTTACAAAGCCAAAATATCAATTTGCAATTTAATGAGGAAAACGATGGATCTACAACTGTAGTAATTAGGGAAACTTTAAAAACAGGAGGAAATATTAGAATTTTAGTTGTTTTCAACAAAACTGACTCATTGGTTAGCGTTTACGGGGGAGATTTTATAAATGGAATTAATCCTGTAAAAAGGGATTATGTATATGAGGCTATAAATGAGTTAAATATGAAGTATACATATTTAAAATTTGTATTCCAAAATGATTCTATTATGGCTCAAGCTTTTACACTAGTTGATAATAATTTCAGAAGTGAAGTAATAATGGACATAATATTGGGCATGTTGAATATTATTGAAGAGGAATATCCCAAATTGATGAGAATCATATGGTCTTAACTACATAAAATTAGTTTTTTTTATAATCATAATTACTATGAATATTGAATTTATTTAAGATATATAAATATCTTATATTGAAAAACTAATTCTCTTTTCTAGCTGTAATCAAAATATGATTAAAACTGGAAAGGAGAATTTTTTATGATTATGTATAGTTTTGAGGAATAATATATCGTATATTATAATTAAGCTTAATAGGAGGTAATAGGATGGCTAGAATAAGTATTGCACCTATGGTAGATATTACGGATAGACATTTTAGATATTTTTGTAGACTACTAACTAAGAAAGCTATTTTATATACAGAGATGATTACAAGTAGCGCTATCATATATGGAGATAGGAATAAAATTTTAGATTTTGATCCAGTGGAAAAACCTATAGCTTTGCAAATTGCAGGATATGATAAGAAAGAGATGGCTGAAGCAGTTAAAATTGCAGAGGATTGGGATTATGATGAAATTAATGTAAACCTAGGTTGTCCTTCGGATAGAGTTTCGGGAAATCAGATGGGAGCAACTTTAATGGCGTATCCAGAGTTAGTTGCTGAAATAATCTATGCTATGAAAAGAGAAACTAATAAGCCAATTACTGTAAAGCATAGGATTGGAATTGATGGAACCAACGTATTACCTAAGGACTTACCAAAGGTCGTATTGGATAAATATGAAGATTTAGAAAGGTTCGTGAAAATAATAGCTGAAACGGGAGTAAATCATTTTATAATTCACGCTCGTATTGCTATATTAGAAGGGTTAAGCCCTAAAGAAAATAGAGAAGTTCCTCCTCTTAGATATGATGAGGTATATAGAATAAAGAAGAATTTCCCCCATCTATTTATCGAAATAAATGGGGGCATAAAAACTATAAATTCTATAAAGGATCATTTACGCCATGTAGATGGAGTAATGCTAGGTAGGGTGGCTTATGAAAATCCATTTTTATTATCTGAAGTAGACCGATTTTATGATAATGGCAAAGTCAATAATGTTTCTAGGCGAGAAATCATAGAGGAATTAATAAATTATGTTAAAAAACTCGGGGAGGATGATAAAAGAGGTTACCATGCTATAAAAAATACTATAGGTCTCTTTCATAATAAAAGAGGAAGTAGAATATGGAGGCAACTTATATCTCCTCCATGGGAAGCAGGATATGGTGCTAAGGAAATATTGGAAAGAGCATTGGACCTACTTCCTGAAGATGTATTAGATGAGAGACCTAGAATTATTTAACTGCTGGAAACCATAAAAGGGCCTAATATATTATTCTTAGTCCCTTTTATTTTCAAAATAATTCATATATATTTTGGTGAATTCATCTACAATTTTGATAGCCATATCTAGACCAGCATTTTTAGTTTCTTTATTATTTTCTTCCTGCTTTTTTTCAACTTCAGGTTTTTCTTTTTCAATATGTTCTTTATTTTTCTTGGACAATTCCTTATTTGCTTTTTCTTTTTGACTATTAAATAAGGGAATTTCATTGCTCATTATTATTGGATATTCATTACTGTATTCATCATTGGACATTCAGATTCACTCCTCACTTATAAGGGTTATTTTTTTGAATAATTTATAAATGCTGATCTTATCAAAACCACAATTATTAACTAAATGGGCGGTAATTTCTTCAGGAGAACTTGTGTTATAAAAGTCCTCATTTTTTGCTATATCTTCTAACACCTTTTTATATAGGACTTTTTCTTCATCTGTAAGTAGCCTATCTAGTTTTCTTTTTATAGATTTAATATCCTTATTATTTTTTGAATTCATCATTTTCACTCCTTATTATGCTTACATAATCCAAATATTTTAACTCCTGGGTTAATTTCTACCATTTCATAGTCTATATTATTAATTGTAACCGTATTATTTTCACTTACTTTTATATCTAAATCTAACCCTTCTATATTGAGCTTTTCTATATAATATGGACTAATAACAATAAAAATGGAACTTAGTTGTGTTGGAGAAATATTGTTATTGCTTGTTAAATTAGCTTGGTTTGATGCATTTATCATAAAATTATATATTTTATTATCACTATCGTCGACTGTTTCTGCAAAGAATTCTTCCGATTTATCGATATCTACCACTAAAATCCCCCCATATGAAATTCATTCAAATACTAATTAATCGCTTTCAGTAATTTTTTTATCCGTGTAGATATAGATGTTTCTATCGTCAATCACTTCTCCTGGAATTCCATTGATGGATAAATCCCCTTCTTCATCTATATTAATAGAAATTGGTATGCCTTTAGATTTATCTAATGATTTCAAGTATTCAAGACCTAGAATGACGATGAAATTAAACTGAGACAGATTAGTTTTTCTACAACGGATAGTATTAGCTTGATTTGATATGTTAAGTAGTAGCGAATGTTTGACTTTTTCCAATATGAATCACCTCATAAAATCCATCATTATCTTTTTTGCTATCTCATTTTTTTCTTGGTTACTTAATTTGTCATTATTTCGCAAAATATATAATTTTTCTAGAAGTTCTGCAGGGTTTTTTTGCTTTTTAATGAAAAGGGTTATTTCCATATTATCGGTTGTTATTTTTTTATAATTTGGCATCGTGTTGATTTTATCTCTTAATATATCCTTATCTTCTTGATTATCCAAATCATTACCTCCCTTACTAGAATTTAACAGTGGTAATCTCCTTTTTGTCAGGGCCTTCCTCTTCTTTAATAGTGATGATTTCACCTTTCTTAGCTTTTTTACTTTGTTCAATTATTTTTTGAGTTTCTTCTCCAGAGCTTAGCCTATTGTGATGTTCTACATCCACGTTTAGGTTACTATATTTAGAATTTTTTTCATCATACAACTCGCCATCTACATATACGCTACCATCCATATCAATTCTTAACTCATTAGGAAGTCTATCCGATTTTTTCTTAAACTTTATTATAATCCACTGATTATTCCTTTTGTCCATGGTCTCCAAAGATTTAACCTCCCCTTATTCTAAATTTATATTAACCGTTGTAGAATTTTGAGTTACTACACTATAAGCGGAAAGGAGCATATTAGATTGCTGATTGGTATTTATTTGATTTGCAATTTTAGCGCCCATATAGGTACTTTGCTTTTCTTCAGGTAATGATTTTTGAATTTTTTTCGACATGCAACTTACCTCCATTTTAGTTTTATATTATATTTTATGAAATAATCATGAAACAGTTACAATTTATAAATTAAAGGAACTGCCTTAATGTTTTTTTAAGGCAGTCCTCTATTTAAATCTAGGCTATCTAGCTTTTTCTATCATTGATTTTAACAAATCTATTCCCTGCATCCTGTTAACATTCCTAATATCAGGTTGTTGAAATGCAGATAATATTTCAGCTGGATCAGGTTGTTCTACTGGTATATCGGATTCTAAGGTAATTCCTTTTATAGGAATATTTAAAGGGTTAAATTTCTTTGAGTTAAATGTTAAGCCATCTTTTGAAAATCCTATCTTCATTTTCTCGCCCCTTTCTATTATTTATAGGACTTATTCTTAGAAGCAGTTTAATTTATATTAAACGTCTATTAAATCATCATCAAATTGTAGTGCAGCGCCTATTTGAGCTTCAATTACGCTTGCTATTTGAGCAGCAATTATTGTTAGAACTTGTAGTTGTATTTGAGTTACAGATTTTTGATTTACTACTGATGCCAGTATTCTATCTGCCATTTCTTAACCTCCCTTCCTCTTTGGTAGTACATAGTATGCATGTACAAAAAGTTATGTTACAATTGGAGGTAGAATTTTTGAGAACATAAATACAAAAATAAAAATACAAAAAAAGAAGCATCCCTAGGTATATAGGGATGCTTCAAAATTATTATTTGCTTATTATTTAAGCATAGCATCAACAAACCAAATATTCTTACTCAATTCAGAAACGAAATCTTCAAACATGGCAACTGTTTCAAAATCGCCTTCTTCATCAGCAGTATTTCTAATTTCAGTTGCTAAGTTTTTCATAATTTCTAAATCCTTTTTAATGATTTCATAGGACTCTTTTATTGTAAATTCTTTAGCCTTTACTTCTTCGATAGTTGCGTTTTCTAGATATTCTGCCATAGTAGATAGAGGCATTACATTTTTAGTTTTTAATAATTCAGCTACTTCGTCGAACTTTTCAAATAAGTCATCGTAGATTTCCTCTGTAAAATTATGAACATTTAAAAATTGTGTGCCTACCACATTCCAGTGGATATTGTGTAGCTTAACATTTAATACAGCTAAGTTAGATAAATATTTTTGTAACAAGTTAATATGTTTCATTTTATACCTCCTTATTATTTAGCTAATAGTATACACATTACTTATATACCCAAGTATTCTTTTTTCTATCTATTATTCAAACATTCTTTTTCTATATATTATTATATGGTACAATATAAGAAACAAAAAGGCACAAATTTGTTAGTAGAGGTGATACTATGGAAAACAAAGTTATTAACGGATTTCAGATTGTTCAAGATCTAATAAAGCTTAGATGGGTTCCTGAAATATTAAAGTCCATCCAATTAGGAAACCAACGCTATAGTGAAATATTAACGAGTATTCCTTATATAAGCCATACAGAGTTAAACAGAAAATTATCAATCCTTATCGAAAAAAAGGTTATTGAAAAGAGGACAAATGGGACCAACACCTATTATTCTTTGTTGAATTTTGGTAAAGATCTAGTCCATATATTCAATCACCTGGAAGATATAGAGGAAAAATATTTTCAAACTTCATAGGAAGAACACAATTTGTATTTACATGATATATAAAATATTTTAATATAAGCATGGAAGGGAATTGATACAACCTTCCATGCTTATATTATTCACTTTATACTTCGTAAACAAATTCTCCATCTACCATAGTCTTTTCTACTTTAATATCCTTAATCTCAGATTCATCTATTGTGAATATATCTCTATCTAATACGATTAAATCTGCTACATAGCCAGGCTTTAATCTTCCTTTAAAATTTTCCTTAAATTCATTATAGGCACTGCCAATTGTATAAGCATCAATTATATCTTCTAATTCCATTCTTTCCTGTGGATAGAAACCACCTTCAGGTTTGCCATCTAATCCCTTTCTAGTTAGGGCACAGTAGATATTTGGGAAGGGATTACAATCTTCTACTGGTGCATCGGTACCAAAGCTTATGGGGGCTCCTAGTTTATATAGTGTATTGAAAGCGTAGGATGTACTTGCCAGTTCTTTACCAACGCGGAATTCTACTATTTTTAGGTCGTAGTCTAAGAATATAGGTTGATACATTACAGGTATGTTTAATCTAGCAATCCTTTCCAATTGTTCTCTGCTGGTAATTTGACAGTGGACTATTCCATGACGGAGAGGATTTTCACCATCAGTCATAGTCTTTTCGTAGGCCTTGATAACACTTTCTACAGCCCCATCTCCAATGGCATGGGTTACAACTCTAATTCCATGTTCTGTTGCCAAGTTACATAAGCTTTCCAATTGCTCATCAGTTAATGCTTCAACTCCTCTTATGCCAGCAGCATCTTCATAATCCTTTAACATTAGAGCAGTTCTAGCCCCTAAGGATCCATCTTTAAATAGTTTTAGAGCTCCCTTAGAGAGGAATTTTTCATCATATTGGCCTTCTTTAAATTCAGTTTCCAGATATTCTCTAAAGTCTTCTATATCTTGGAAATTAAATTGAGCCCCATACCTTAATTTAGTTTTCCTATTATCGTATATATTATGAATAATTTTAAACATATTTTTAAATTCTTTATTGGAAACATCGCAGGATTGGACGGAGGTTATTCCCAAGCTTAGGGCATAATTAGCTGCTTTTAAAAATTCTCCTTCTATATCCTCATTGCTTTTTTCAGGAATTGCTGATTTAATTAGGCTAACTGCATTTTCATTAAAAATTCCGTTGGGGTTGCCTTGTTCATCTAGTTCGATAGTTCCTCCATCTACTACAGTATTTCCATCGATTCCCAACGACTCTATAGCCCTAGTATTACCGACTGCAACGTGTCCGCATACCCTATCGAATATTATTGGGATTTCAGAGGATATTTTATCTAGGTCATGACGGTTTAAAAGCCTTTTTTCACCGCTTATAAAGTAATCCTGGTTCCAGCCTCGACCGTATAAGGCTGTGATACCCTCGTTTTTTTCCAAAAATTCCTTTCCGATTTGGATAATTTCATCTATAGATTTTGCACTATTTAAATTACAGCAGGACATGACTGCACCTATGTAAATTAGATGCAGGTGACTATCGTTAAAGCCTGGTAATACGGTTTTTCCTCCTAGGTCAATTATTTCATTTGCATTATTTTTCAAAACTTCTTCATTGGAACCAATCTGTTTAATTATCCCATCTTCAATAAGCAAAGCTTCTACAAAATTGTTTTTTTCAACATAGATTTTACCGTTAATGAGTATTGTTGCCAATAAAATCATCTCCTTCATCTATCATTACTTATTTTGTTTATCAAAGTATAGGTAGAACAATATACCTATTGCTGGAATTAACAGGCCTATTATAGAAGTTTGTGGGTCTTCTATAAAGGTATTTATCATCAAACCCATAAATATTAGAGTTGTTAATATAATGGTAACTGGGTAACCAATTACCTTATAGGGTCTATTTAAATCGGGGAATTTCCTTCTATAAATTATTACTGCAAAAACTCCCAAGGTGTTAAATAGCATTCCTGAAAATACTACTAAGGAAGTTAATTGGTCAAGATTTCTTAACAGTACCAATACTACTGAAATAACACATTGGACGATTAGTGGAACATGGGGAACCTTATATTTTGGGTGCAATTTACCAAAGCTTTTGAAGAAATGACCTTCAACACTCATGGCATAGTGTACCCTTGGAAAAGCCAATATACATCCATTTAAAGATCCAAACATTGCTACTATCATGCCTATAGTTACCAAAAGGCTACCACTTTTCCCCATCAATTTTTCAGCAGCATAACTTCCCAGATAGTATTCATTATTAGCTATATGGCTTTCAATCTCGCTAAAAGGGATGACCTTATATATGGAGTAATTAAATAGGGTGTACAATATAGTTACTGAAATTATGGATATTATGATAGCAAGTGGTAAGTTTCTTTTTGGATTCTTTACTTCTTCAGCTACTGAATTTAGGTTAGTCCACCCTTCATAAGCCCATAAGCTGGCAATTATTGCAAAAGCTACCATGCCAATTACGGAGCTAAAACTTGCATCTGTTGTCTTAGGTACTAAACTTAAATCAGGATTTACTTTGCCGAATATAAGACCTGAAACCATTATAATTCCAATAGGGATTAATTTAGCAACCATGGATATGTTTTGTAATTTTGATCCAGATTTAACCCCAATATAATTTACGATGGTTAATCCTATAATCAACCCGATGGCTACTAGCTTAATGGTCCATTCGCCCATTGGAATAATTAATGATAAAACGCTTGATAGTGCTAATGCTAGAGCAGCAATCGAGCCAGGTCCACCAATTAACCAACCTGTAAACCCGCTTAAGAAGCCAACAATAGGTGAATAGGCTTTAGATAAATATACTGTCATTCCACCAGCACGAGGATCGGAAGCCCCTAGCTCTGCATAACAGATACCGCCTAGTAGCGACACTAAACCGCCCAGAATCCAGCTTATTAAAGCCAATCCCAAACTCATACCGGATCGCATTAAAACATAGGAACCTAGATAGAAAATTCCAGAACCAACCATTATTCCGCCTAAAATACTTATACCCCCAAAGAGTCCAATTTCCTTTCTAAAGCCTGAATTTGTTGAATCACTAGAATTCACTGTAGTATTTAGCTCATTAATTTCATTTATCAATCTTATTACCTCCTATGCTAAAATTTTGCTACTACATAATTTTAAATCAAAAAAATAAAAAAGCATTTGACAGGCAATGTCAAACGCTTGACAATAGCAAAGCTAACGACATTCCTCTCGCTCCCTTCTGGCCCAAAGTGAGATAGCACAACATCATAGCACCGGGCTAATACTATGATGACAGTCCTACACCTATTCGATGTAGTCCCAGCATCAGATTTTGGATATCTGACACTTCGGCGGCGACTCCTTTCTCTATACATCATCAGCTTCCGGCTTTAGTATAGATACTCTTAGTAACCGCGCCTCTACCTCACCCATGGAGGATGAGGATTTTTATTAAGTTTTCATATATGGTATCATCAAGTCAATAAATTGTCAAGTTAGAATCGAAAATTTTCTTAATTTCTATTTAGATATTCATATTTTTTGTCCAAAGGTTCTATGGATTTTATAATAGAGCCTCCTAGACAAATTTCTCCTTGGTACAAAACGGCCACTTGGCCTGGAGTAACTGCTTTCACTGGCATGTCGAATCCTATATGGATATTTCCGTTTTCTAACATATCTACAGTTACAGGAATATCATCCTGTCTATATCTG
This sequence comes from Tepidimicrobium xylanilyticum, assembly GCF_900106765.1. NCBI lineage: Bacteria > Bacillati > Bacillota > Tissierellia > Tissierellales > Tepidimicrobiaceae > Tepidimicrobium > Tepidimicrobium xylanilyticum. Next base: position 83,668 of record NZ_FNNG01000007.1, on the reverse strand, counting down.
AATTTGGCAGTACATTTTAAAGGCATGATAGGAGCTTCTCCTAAAATCCAGGAAGGGGATTCTCCTATTAAGGAAATGGAATATAGAGCTGGATGATTTTCTCCTTGAGCTACGTAGAGTATGTTTTTCTTTAGATTTTTACCTGCAACAAACCAAGGCTCACCCGTTCCTATTCCTCCAATTCCTATTCCTCGCCTTTGACCTAAGGTATAATGGATTAGGCCTTTATGTTTTCCCAATACATTTCCATCTACATCAACTATATCTCCTTCCTTAGTCAATAGATATTTGTCTAAGAATTCATCAAAATCCCTTTCACCTATAAAACAGATTCCCGTTGAATCCTTCTTTTTAGCTGTATACAGATTATTATTTTCAGCTATTTCTCTGACCTCCTTTTTTTCAAGATGTCCTATGGGGAATAAAGTTCTAGAAAGGGCCTGCTGACTAATCCTAGATAGAAAATAACTTTGGTCCTTATTTCTATCTTTTCCCCTAAGGAGATAGTACTTACCTTCCCTTTTTTCAACTTGAGCATAGTGTCCCATAGCAATATAATCGGCATCTAGTTTTAAGGCATAATCTAAGAAGGAATTAAATTTAATTTCTTGATTACACATTACATCTGGATTAGGAGTTCTTCCTTTTTTATACTCGTCTAAAAAATAGGTGAAGACCCTATCCCAATATTCCTTTTCAAAATTTATAACATAAAAGGGGATGCCTAATTGGTTGGCTACCCTTCTAGCATCATTAGCATCTTCCGTTGCAGTACATACTCCAAATTCATCTTTTTCATCCCAATTCTTCATAAATAATCCTATTACATCATAACCTGCTTCCTTCAACAGAAGGGCGGAAACCGAAGAATCAACCCCACCGCTCATGCCTAGAATTACTTTTTTTCTCATAAACTTCCTCCTTAAATTAGTGCTAAATTGTGTCCCATAATATTATATCATCAATTAGATCTATTATAGCAGTTTTTCAGATTAAATTTGTAATATGAATTTAATATAGATTTAATTAAGTTGATGGGACATATAAGTTATAATAGAAGTATAGTTGTTTCGGACAAAATGGAAGGAGTGAAAAGGTGAATATGAAAGGAATAAAAAAATTGATATTCTTAATACTTATAATAGCAATAATCCTACCACTAGGGTTTAGTTTATATCCTTTAGCAGCAAAACCTATTAGATTGTTGGTAGATGGAAAGGATATCACTTCAAAGGCTAGTCCCATAATCGAAAAGGGAAGAACTTTAGTGCCAATAAGGTTTGTTGCTGAGGAATTAGGAGCAAAGGTAAGTTGGATTCATGAGGACCGAAAGGTTATCATTCAAAAAGGACAACAAGTGGTAGATCTTAAAATTGATAGTTATTTAGTTATGAGTAAGGACGAAAAAAAGAACTATATTTTAAGCGATACTACTCCTAAAATCATAGATGACCGTACCTATGTGCCTTTACGTTTAATTAGCAATGCCTTAGGTGTTGGAATAGAGTGGGATGAAGAAAATAGGATAGTACGAATTGATTCCAATAAAGTTTCCGAGATAGAGTCCTTTTTCCCTATAAAGATTAGCAGTTTAGAATCTGGACAAACCATAAAGGGAAAGACAGAATTGGGGGTAGAATTCCTTGGAGAGGACTCAATTGATGGCAAAGAGATCAAATACCTCTTATTGAATCCTGAAACAAGAAAAGGATATGTAGTTGCTAGAGGTAAAGACTTAAAGGGTAATTATAGTTGGATTCCCAATTTAAAGGATAAAGGAGAAAGGGTGTTAGTAGCAGCTATATACGATGAAGAGGAACAGTTTATAGCAGGTGATGCAGTTCAAGTTTATTTAGAAGTGACTCCAAAAGTTTCTTTAATGGGGGTTAAAGAAGGGGAAGTTTTAAATGATGTAGTAAATTTAATGGTTGATACCAGCTTTGTAGCTTCTCGAGTAAAATACCAAATTACCAATTTGGACAAAGGAGAAACTAAAATATTTGGTGAAGATACACCTATTGACCCTTATGGTGAATATAGATGGATACCTAATTTAAAGGATAATGGCAATTATTCCTTTAAGGCAATAGTATATGACATGGAAAATAACTCCTATGAGAGCAATGAGATTATTGCAAAGATTGAAGTTATGCCTAAATTGAGCTTGTCAGGGGTAGCTCAAGGACAAACTATAGATAAGCCTGTAAATCTATTGGCATCTAGAAATTTTGATGCAAGTGAGACCCAATATATATTAAGAGATCCAATATCTAAAGCTGAAGAAGTACTTGCTGTCATACCTTATGGTAGTTATAGGTGGTTTCCAGGTCCTGAAATATCAGGGGAAAATGAATTATTAGTTAGAGTCAAGGATACAAGGGGACAAGTCCATGAAAGTGAACCTATAAGGATTAAAACCACAGGAAAACCTATAATACTATTAGATGGAATAGGACCAAATCAGGTTATTAGGGATACAGTTAAATTAAGGGTTAGAAGTAATGTGGATTTAGAAAGTGTAAGTTATGTACTAATTAATAAGAATACGAATAAACAGAAGGTAATTGCAAACGATGTAGATGCTCAGTCTGAGCAGTCTTATACGCCTAAGAAAGAAGATACTGGTTATTGGAAGTTGGTGGCTATTGGTAAGTTAAAGGGTAAGGAAATTATTAGTGATGAAATTCCCTTTAGAGTCTATCTAGGTGAAATCCATAAATCAGTACCTATAATAGAGAAGGAAAAATTTTTGAGCCTAGCATCGGGATTGGCCAAAAAGTCCTGGGAGAAGACTGGTATGTCTGCAGCACTACAGACAGCCCAATCCATTTTAGAAACTGGATGGGGACAAAGCGTACCTGTGGATAAGTATAGTGGTAAAGTATCCTATAATCTGTTTGGAATAAAAGGAAAAGGTCCGGCTGGATCGGTAATCTATAATACCTGGGAAGTATATAATGGTCAAACTTATTATGTGGATGCAGAGTTTAGAGCATATAATAGTGTAGAAGAAAGCTGGAATGATCACAAGAGTCTATTGTTAAATTCAGATAGATATGAACCCTTTAGACAAGTAATGCACAATAGCTATCAGGGTGCCTGGGCTTTAAAGAGGGCTGGATATGCAACAGACCCTGAATATGCATTGAAATTAATAAGAATTATTAAACAATATGAATTGGAGAAATTGGATATAATAGATATATAATATTAAAGGCCAACCATTTCGTTTTTTGGTTGGTCTTTAATATTATTGGTTGACATGGGTAAATATTCAATTAAAATATTATTAGAATATGGAAATAATGTAAGAGGTGAAGACGTGAATTATATAATACCAGTAATAGTAGGTGCAGTTATAGGATATATTACCAATTGGATTGCCATAAAGATGCTATTTAGGCCTCATTATGAGAAGAGAATATTTAATATACCCATCCCTTTTACTCCAGGTCTAATCCCAAAGGAGAAGAATAGGATTGCTAAAAGTATAGGGGAGGCGGTAGGAGAGTATTTGCTTTCGCCAGAGATAGTAGTAAATTCATTGCTTAAGGATGATGGTTCTATAGATAAACTTATAATAAATTATATGAAGAAGCTTAAGACTGATGATAGAACTTTAAAAAGCATAATTTTAAGCTTAAACTATGGTGAATTTGAAAAGTTAAAGGGAAGTATTAAGACAAAGTTAGCCGATATAATAGTTTTACAATTTTGTAAAGACCAATTTAAAGATGGACTGATTAATTTGATCGATGAATATATATTTATAGATTCTAAGGGTAGTATATATGGAATCATGCGAGAAATACTAAAAAATATGTTCAATTTATTGGTTAAGTCGGAGGAAGTTAAAAGGGAATTAAATGTTTTATTGATGGAGAAAATTAATCAATTTGCACAAGATGAAAGAACCCTATATGAAGTTATTCCAGAAGAGATTATCAGTAGGCTTAAGGATACAATCATTCAGAATGAACAGGTTATAATTACATCACTGAAGGATGTATTGGATAATCCAAAGATACAGAACCAATTAAAAAAGTGGATTGCTGAAATGTTTTCTCATAACATGAATAAACTAATTGCCATATTTATTAGTCCAGAGCTTATATCGGATAGAATAGTAAACCTATTGGATGAATATATAAATAATCCTGATAGGAACAAGGATATCATATCCTTTATATTGCTTGTCGTAGATAAAGTTCTTAAAAAGGAAGTTAGATATGTGTTTGGAGGCCTTACAAAAGAGCTAAAAGAAGAGGATATGTTGCTGGTTTCTGAATTTATTATCCAAGGTATTTTGAAGGAATATAATCAATATAAAATAATAGATAAACTAGAGGAAAGGCTAAAATCTGAAGAAGAAAATATTAAGAGATGTCTATTAGCTTTTATAAGGGGAGAGTTAGAGAAGTTCTTAGATTCTAATAACTTTTATAATTATATACTTTTTATTGTAAATAATGCGATTGAAAGCATTTTAAACAGGCCCATATCATCCTTAATAGTTAATATTAATGAAGATGACATTTTAAGTATAGTTAATTTTTTGAAGATTATAATAGAAAATTTAATAAAAAATCAATTGCCTAATATGGTGAAGGCTTTCAATATTTCCAAGATAGTAGAAGACCAGATAAATGGTTTTGATGTAGCCTTTACAGAAGAACTTATACTTGAGATTGCTAACAGGGAGCTAAAAGCCATAACCTGGTTAGGAGGCCTATTAGGTGGGATAATAGGCTTATTAACCCCAATACTTACGATGCTTTATTGATATAAAAAAGGAACTAAGGATATCCTTAGTTCCTTTTGTGTGGTGGGCGATATTGGATTTGAACCAATGATCTCCACGATGTCAACGTGGCGCTCTAACCCCTGAACCAATCGCCCAAGGCTATTTATATTCTAGCATATTTCGAATGGGATTTCAATAGGAATTGTTAACGCCCTTTCCTATACTAGAGAAGAGCGTTAACAATCATACTAGTAATTTTTAAAATTCTTTGCTAGATAATATAGAGTCTTTACTGGCACTCCTGTAGCCCCTTTAGGTAGATATCCTCGAGCCTTGCTGCTATAGGAGGTTCCGGCAATATCCAAGTGAACCCATGGAGTACTGTCAACAAATTCTCCTAGGAATAGGCCAGCAGTTATGGTTCCTGCTCCTCTGCCGCCAGTATTCTTTAAATCTGCAAAATCCCCTTTATTTAATTCCTTGTATTCTTCATTGTTTGGAAGCTCCCAAACTGGCTCTCCTGCTATTTGGCTTGCCTTTTTAACCTCTTCCATAAAGTCTTCATTATTGGTAATAGCTCCCGTATTTATATTTCCTAAGGCCACCACACAAGCACCAGTTAATGTTGCCACATCTATAACCTTATTTGCTTTTAGGTTTTTTACAGCATACCATAAGGCATCGGCCAGTGTAAGCCTTCCTTCTGCATCGGTATTTAAAATCTCTATAGTCTTTCCTGACATGGAGCCGATGATATCTCCAGGTTTATAGGCAGTGCCAGATATTAGGTTTTCACAAGCAGCTACTACCGCTACCACATTTTTATCTAGCTTAGATTTGGCAATGGCTTTCATAGCACCTATTACTGCCGCAGCCCCTGCCATATCGGTGAACATGGTATTCATGCTATCTCCTGGTTTTATGCAGTAGCCACCAGAGTCAAAGGTTAGGCCTTTACCAACTAAGGCTAACTTTTCTTCGGCTTCTTCATTGCCCTTGTATTCCATCACTATCAATTGAGGTTCCTGAGCAGAACCCTTGGAAACGGCTAGGAAGGCCTCCATACCCAATTCTTCTATTTCCTCTTGGCCATAAACTTTAACATCTACTCCTAATCCTTCTAATTCTTCCTTAGCCTTTTCTGCTAGTATTTTAGGAGTCATGGTCATAGCAGGTTCATTGACTAAATCCCTTGCTAAGAATACACCATCTATGATGTTTTTAACTTCCTCAATGGCTTTATCAATTGCTTCTGCCTTCTTACCCTCTATTATATTTAAGTAAACTTCTCTTACGCTGGGTTTTATCTTCTTTTGGCTTAGGTATTTTTCAAAGCTGTATTCAGATTGTAACAACCCTTCTATCATTCCTTGAATTTCATCAATATAGCAGATGTTTTTAAATTCAGGTACTTCAACTTGGATACTTTCAACTTTAAACTTCATAAGCTCTTTTCCAGCCTGATAATAGGCCTTTCTAATGGAGTCTACAGTAAGCTTTTCTTCTTCACCTAATCCTATTAATACTACCTTATCCCCCTTATATCCTATATCAGCATATACTTCTCCAACTTTTGCTGAAAATATTTCTTTCTCCTTTAAAAATTGATATAGTCCATCAAAATCATCTATTTTTTCACTGCCTTTAAATACAGGTATTAGTTTTACTTCTCCACCCTTACCGATTTTAAAATCCATGCAACCATTCCTCCTTTCTTAGTTAGTATAATTTTACCAAAATCCATGGTTAATCTCAAATAAATTCTATATTAGGATTGTTATTTGATTGAAAATTGTATAAAGTAATAGTAGCAAAATGAAGGAGTTGGTTATATGGTTAGAAGAGAAATGACCAAGATAAAGATGAAGAAACAAAAACGCATAGCCCTAATCGCTCATGATAATAGAAAGAAGGACCTAATAGAAT